>JAGPCH010000166.1 GCA_018058125.1 Ignavibacteria bacterium
ATATAAGGATTCGGAAACTGCTCAAAAGGCAATGAAATATTCAGACCCATAGACAATCCCTTTGCCTTATACGCGCCTTTGTTAGCGGCTTCCATGATTCCCGGTCCTCCGCCTGAGCATACTACAAACTTGTTCGGCTTATCAAGATTCATTGCCCACTTGGTCAGCATATACGCAAGCTCAACTGTCTCTTCATAATATTTTGACATGTGAAGATCCATCTCAGCTGATTTCAGTTCTCTGTTTAATTTCGAATCTGCTTTATCAGAAGCTTTTATCTTTTTCTTTACTAAATTTAATTTCGTTTTAGCAACCTTTTCAGGTAAAGTCCTTGCCGAACCAAAAAATACTATCGTATGGGATATCTTATTTCTTCTGAACCTCTCCATTGGCTCATGGTATTCAGTCAGTATCCTTATGTTTCTTGCTGACGGGGAATTTAAAAATTTGAGGTCGTGATACGCTTTGGGTGATTTGTTTAAAAACTTCATTCAGGTTTTTTAATTTATATTCAGATATTTATCCTTAGAGGATTTGTTATATTTACATAACTTTTAACTTTTAACTTCACAGACTTCTTCCGCCATCTACTATTATCATCTGACCTGTGATATATTTATTTTCGAGAGCAAGATATTTTACAAGCGATGTTATGTCTTTTGAAACTGCAAATCTCTTCATCGGATATCTTTCTCTTTCTTTTACATCTACAGTCTTGTTTTCATCATTTTCAATTAAAACTGTCCCCGGAGCTATGGCATTTACCAGAATATACGGTGCAAGTTTTTTGCCTAATTGCTGTGTGAGTTTATGTACGCCGCTCTTTGCCAATGAATAAGGTATATAACCTGTCCAGTTTTCTACAGCACCAAGTGATGCTATATTGATAATTCTTCCGGTCTGTTTTTTATTTTCCAGCATTATCTTTGCCGCTTCCTGTGAGCTGAAAAACACACTCTTCAGGTTTGTATCTATGAATTTATCAAAAAATATCTCTGTTGTTTCCGTGAATTCGGCGCGTTCAAATATAGCCGCATTATTAACTAACAGATCAATTCGATTAAACCTGATCTTGATTTTTTTATAAAGATCTTTAATATTCTTTACCTTTGACAAATCACATTTGTATGCTGTAACTGTTGCTCCTGTTTCTTCTATTTCACAAACAGTTTTTTCCAATATTGATTTGCTGCTGCTGTTGTATGTTAATATTATATCAAATCCGGATCTCCCTAATTCGAGACATATATCTCTGCCTAATCTTCTCGCTCCTCCCGTCACTAATCCTATTTTCCTCTTCATTTATTATTCATCAAATTTTCCAAAAAAAACCGATTAAAATTTTATAATTGAACATTGGACATTAATAATTGAAAATTGAAAAGTGCCCTTGGGATGACTCGAACATCCGACAAGCAGTTTAGGAAACTGCTGCTCTATCCACCTGAGCTACAAGGGCGATTTAAGCATTAACAAAGAAAATACTAAAGCTAAATGAGAAATTCAGTGGTATTTTGGATAAATGTTTTATTTTTAAAAATAAAGGAAGTATAATTCGTAATTCTTAATTTAAACTTAAGATAAAAGGTAAGAAATATTTATTTATGATCTGCGGTCTTTATAGCAAGTAAATGCCATGTTACTCCAATGCCAATAAACAATAACAATATCCTTACAAAAAGGACTTCTGTTGCGAAAATACCTGATAAGATCAAACCCAACCAGAGAAAACTTATTGAAAAAACTTTCGATCTTAAAGTCATTCCCTTTCCTGAACTGTAATCAGATAAATATTTTCCAAAGAGACGGTTATTATGGAGCCATTTGTAAAATTTTTCAGAACTTCTTGCAAAACACCAGGCTGCAAGAAGAAGAAATATTGTTGTAGGTAATAAAGGAAGGAACATTCCTGCAATTCCAATACCTGTAAGTACGAATCCGCTGATAATTAAAATCCATCTCAATACCGGATTGGAGTTGATTTTCAGGTTATTTTCTTCAATATTTTTTAGCATCTGCAAAGATATAAATCTTTATATTTATGTTAAACATAAAAATTTGAGCTTTTTTTTTATTTGAGAATTCAGTATAAATTTTCTTTAAATTAATTCACTCGGATTCAACATATTTTCTGAAACTATCCATTATTGACTGCCAGCCGGTTTTTTGAAGCTCTTCTGAATTTTCATCCTCTGCCTCAAATGTTTCAACTATTTCTGTCTTATTATTATCAGAAGTAAATGAAACTGTTACTTTTCTTCCATCACCCATAGTGTATTCAATTAACTCATTGTTCTTTATATTATCATAAATTCCCCAAAAATCAAATCCGACACTTCCGTCTTTTGCTTCCATTCTTGATGAAAATTTACCTCCTGCTCTAAGATCATTTTCAGCTTTTGTTGTATGCCAGTCCTCCGATGCAGTGTTCCATTTTATAATGTCATCCGGATTTGTCCATTTTTCCCAGACTTTTTCTACCGGAGCGCTGACTGTTGTCTGAACAGTTATTTTAATTTTATTTTCTTGTCCCATTTTTTTATTTTTTAATTTTTAATTATTATTTTGAGGACATTTGAACGTCAATTGAACTCCGAATTTATCCTTACAACTTCCAAAGCAAGCTCTCAAGAATATATCCTGCAGTTTCATTGTCATTTCACCTCCTGTTTATAAAGCTTCAAATAATTTTTCGGTTTCAATCATTCTCTGATTCAGAATGTCTTATTTCTTTTCTTTAATATATTCCTGAACTGCATCATATACTGAATTAAAATTCTTAATATCCGGCGCATTTTCATACCTGCTGATACTTGATATCATTCTCATAAACTGAGTATTAGCACGCGCCACTTTCAGAAAAATACCTCTGGAGTGCAGCTCATATGTAAGGTGCTCAAGCGTATCAGCCGCTGTTACATCAATTAAGTTAACTGAATCTGCATTCAATATCACACATTCCACTTTTTCTTTCTGTTTATCGATCATTTCAGTCAAATGTGATTTTATATAATCCGAATTAAAAAATACCATAGCTGACTCTATCCTGAATATTACAAGTCCCGGTATCTGATATGTATCAGGATTGTCCTGTATATTCTGATATATTGTGCTGCCTTTTAATTCTCCCTGAATGAAGACTCTCGGATGTGATGCTAATTTCAACAAACGCAGCATAGATAGTCCGACAGCGATCAATACTCCGGGCATGACTCCTATGATTATAACACTAACTGATGTGATGATTGAAATGTAAAACTCCACCTTGCTTAACTTGTATAATTTTTTAGAATACTTGATATCAAATAATCCTATGCAGGCAGAAATGATAATCGCGCTTAAAACCGTAACCGGAAGCAATGAAAGAAAACCTGTTAGAAATAAAAGACATATCATTATTGCAAAAGCTGCAAACACAGATACCAATTGTGTTTTGCCGCCAGATGCATTGTTTACTGCTGTTCTAGAATCTGCTCCGCTTATAGCAAATCCGTGGGATAATCCTGACATGACATCTGCTACCCCTAGTGCAATAAAATCTTTATTTGGGTTTATTGTATAACCGTTTCTTGAAGCAAAGCTCTTATTTGTAAGCATCATGCTGCAGAAACTGATCAGCACAATTCCGGATGACTCATAAGCAAGTTTAAGTAAATTTACATTTTCTGCTTTAGGAAAACCGAATGACGGCAAGCCTGAAGGAATGTTACCTACAAGGACAACACCTTCAGTATCCTTAAAGAACACTATGACTGCAATCCCTGCTATAACTGCTATTAATGGTGCAGGTAATCTTGGCGCAAATTTCTTAAGTAACAATATTGCAACAAAAGATCCCCCGCCTATCAGTAAAGTAAATGTATTCGTTAATTCTAACTTTGAAAAAAATTCGAATAGCGTTGTAAAAAATTCCTTTGAAACTAGATCATATCCGAATAATTTTCCCATCTGTCCTAAAATAATACTTACTGCCAGTCCGTTTAAATAACCAGTCAATATTGGTTTTGATAAAAAATTAGCTATCATGCCCAACCTGAATAGCCCTCCGATTATACAAAGTCCGCCTACCATTAGCGCAACCATTATACATAAAGCATAATATTGATCAGAGCCTGCACCTGCAAGTGGTGCAACCATGGATGCTACCAAAAGACATGTAGCGGAATCCGGTCCGAGTATTAATTGTCTTGATGAACCCATCAAAGCATATACGATCATCGGTAATATGCTTGAATATAAACCTGCCTGTGGAGGGAGTCCTATAATTGCGGAATATGCTATCCCTATAGGAAGTACAATTGCAGCTACTGAAAGTCCCGCAAAGATATCCTTAATCAGATATTCGCTTTTATATGTTTGGGTAAGACTTAATCCGGGAAAAATACTGAATAGCTTTTCTGAGATTGATTGCTTCAAAAATATAAGTTTAAATGATTTTAGATATCAAAATGTATTATCAGAAATTTAATTTCAATAGAATTAGTAAATCAATTGATTTTACATCTTTCATTCACTTCCAATTCTAAAAATATTATCTATACTTTTAAATAAGCAAATTTTAAATTGCTGCATTATTAATTCAAAACAAAATAGAAAAATTGATACTTGAACTTAGACCTTCCGGAATACACGGAGTTGGAGTTTTTACTTATAAAAAGATCAGTAAAGGATTGATAATCCCTTTATTCGAAGAGGATGATTATCGTTACATTAAAAGATCACAGATAAAAAAAACAAGACTGCCTTTGTCCTTTATAGAAAAATATTCTATTCAATATAAAGATGGATACTCTTCACCTAAAAACTTTCACAGAATGTCAATCGGTTG
>JAGPCH010000167.1 GCA_018058125.1 Ignavibacteria bacterium
TTGCCTGTCTGGGATTATGGAAAAGATGACAGGATGATTCAGAACGAATTGCATGATCTGCTGATTCAGCTCAAAAATATAGTACCTGCTGCCTGCGTTTCAAAATTATTATTTACTGTAAAAGAAAGGAAAAATCTGCAATCTAAATAATAGAATGTTAATTTTGAAATAAAAAATTTATTACTAAACAAATATATAAATAATGGAATACATACTAACCGATTTAAAAGAATCTTTCATAAGAAATTTTGACGATTTGGTTGAAAGATTGCCAAATATCATTGTTGCGATAACCATTATAATAATTGGCATAATGGCAGCTAATTACCTGTCACAATTATTCGGGAAGACCATTTCAAAAATTTGATTAAGATTTACATTCAAGGAAAATTTTCCCTTTCCCGAAATACCCTCACCCCACTTTCAACCTGTACTAACCAATTTCGGATTGTCTCAAAATTAACAAAAATTTATCGCAGAGATGCAGAACAGCAGAGAAACGTTAAATTAAAGTCTCTGCTTCTCTGTGGCTTCGCGTTTAAAAAGATAATGAAGTTTTAAGATAACTTCTTTAAACGGAAAGGTTTTGCAGAGGGTTTATCATGATTGTTATCAGCTTACTAGTTTAATAAATCATTAAAATTATTTTTTTTGTGATGAAAACGTTTTGGACAGATGTGGTCAGATTTAATAATTATACTTCCAATTGCTTTGAATCTCTTTCCTATAAATGGTATATTTACGGATTATTTTTAAAAAATCAGACTATTAAATCAGAAGGGAATATAATGTTATTTAAATTTTCAAATATACTAAAAATGTTGCTTGTAATGTTAACGGCAGGCGCATTGCTAACAGGTTGCGGTGATAAAAATGGCAAAGACGGTGAAGGATCTAAAAGCGGGAATTCCGGAAGCGGATCCAATGCAGATCTTGTAACAAAAGATTCAGTTGGTACCAAAGCATCTCTTGTAATGAAACCTCAGAAAGGTGATGTCTTCAGATATAAAATGAAAGCGATCACTAATTCGAAAGAAAAAAGTCCAATGACAAAAGACACTGAGATCTCATCTACTCAGGATATTGATTATTATTTTTCAGAAGAAGTATCTGAGGTCGCTTCTACAGGTATAATTACTTATAAAATCATATTTGACAGCATAAACATAGTATCTTCAATGGAATCAGGTGATTCTTCAGTTTCATTTACCTACAATTCAAACATAAAAGATTCTATCTATTCCAAGCCTGATTTCATTCAGTATAATTCTATAATGAATGAGGAGTTTTTTGCAAGAGTCTCTCCTCTTGGTGAAGTCTCTGAAATATACGGATTGGAAAGAGTATACGAGAATATGTATAAAGCTCTCGGTGATACATTGGATGACGCGCAGAAAGAGTCACTCAGGACTTCTTTCGGCAAGGAAGCCATACAGGCTGTTCTTCAGCAGCAATTCCAGATATTCCCGGAAAATGCAGTCTACAAAGATTCATCATGGACAAGATCATACGATACACAGATCATGGTATTCCCTGTGAAAAATATTCTGAGTTATAAACTTATTGATTTACAGAATGCAAACAAGGATAATATAGTAAAAATTGAAGCAGATCTTGCCGTTGAATTTACGAATAAAGAAGTTAAGGATGAAAGAATGAGCTATAAAGTGGAGGAAGAGAAGACCGGCGGTAAAGGCACAATAGAATTTAATCTCTCTAAAGGCTGTCTTGTAAGCAAACAAACAGGTACTAATATTGACCTTAGCCTGAAGTTATCTGCAGGCGGACAAAGTGTAAACACTCAGCATAAAGTAGAAACAAAGCTGAACATAAGTCTGTTGCAATAAATATTTAAAATTATTATTAAAGATCATTCCGGTTGATTCAGGAATGATCTTTTTTTTTATACCTGTTATATTCAGACATAATTTTGATTGGTTTTTAGTAACCATTTCATTTATAATAATCCGTAAGTTTTCTTCATTGGTTGTAAGTAAATTATAAATCATTAAATATTCTCATTATGAAAAATTCAGTTGATTACAGCAAGTATCATATTAATCCCAAAGAAAAAGTTTCCCTTAAGAAATTTGAAACCGCGTATACGGGAAGTGAAATTGATAAAAAGGAAGGGATTGAGCTTCTCGATAAGACAAGAGATCAACTTTCCGAACTGCAGGACAAACTTTATGCTCATAATGAATACAGTATCTTAATAGTATTTCAGGCAATGGATACTGCAGGTAAGGATGGAGCAATAAAACATATAATGTCCGGACTTAATCCCAGCGGAGTTAAAGTTACAAGTTTTAAAACACCAAGCTCCAATGAACTCGAACATGATTATTTCTGGAGACACTATAAAGCATTACCCGGCAGAGGTGAGATAGGAATATTTAACCGTTCGCATTATGAAAATGTACTCGTGACGAAAGTTCACCCGGAATACATCCTTAATGAACATCTTCCAAATATTGATAAGATATCAGATATTGATCAGAAATTCTGGGATAACAGATACAAGCAAATTAAAAGATTTGAAAAAAACCTGTTTCAGAACGGTACAATAATATTTAAATTCTTTCTTCACTTATCTTATGAAGAACAGAAGAATAGATTTATTGAAAGAATAGATGATCCCAAAAAGAACTGGAAATTTTCTCCTGCTGATGCAAGAGAAAGACAATACTGGGATCTATATCAGACAGCTTATGAAGAAGCACTAAGCAAGACTTCTACTGAATACGCTCCATGGTTTGTGATCCCGGCAGACAACAAATGGTTTTCAAGACTTGCAATTGCAGAAATACTTTACAGTGAATTCTCGAAACTCAACTTTGATTATCCGGTAGTGAGCAAAGAAACTATAGAAGAGCTTCAGAAAGTCAAGGTTGAATTGATAAATGAAAAATGATCAGAGTTCTTCTTTAAGATCACGTTTCATTAATTGCTCAGTCGCAATATGCGGATCTTTGTCTTTAAAAAGTATATTGTAGACCTGATGAGTTATCGGAAGATCAATGCCCAGAGATGTTGATAGTTCATATGCTGCCTTAGTGGTTGCAACGCCTTCGGCAACCATTTTCATTTCCTTTAAAATAGTCTTGAGGTTTTTTCCACTGCCGATCTGTTCGCCTACGCTTCTGTTTCTTGAATGAACAGAGCTGCATGTGACGATCAGATCACCCAATCCTGACAGACCGAAGAATGTTTCCTTTTTTGCTTTCAGTTTCAGACCCAGCTGCATTATCTCACTAACGCCTCTTGTCATGATTGCTGCTTTTGTATTATCACCGAATCCTGCGCCATCTGAGATTCCTGCGGCAATTGCTATTACATTCTTTAATGCCCCGCCTACTTCCGTTCCGATCAGATCATTATTTCTGTAAGCACGGAAATATTTATTCGAAAATACCTTTTGTACTATTTTAGTTTTCTTTTCATCCGAACCTGCGCATACTACAGCAGTCGGGATCTTGCGCGAAACTTCCTCAGCATGAGACGGACCCGAGAGACACAATAAATTTTTTGATTTCACTTTTTTAAAAATATCCGAAAGAATATTCGATACAAGCATGTAAGTTTTATTCTCAATTCCTTTTGATACAGATACGAGCATCGCATCTTTAAAATCAAAATCGCTTAATGGTGCGAGACTTTTTCTTATGAATTGGGTAGGAGTGGAAATTACGATCAGGTCTTTGCCGTGAGCGGCATATTCGAGATCATTAGTAATGTTTATTGATTGCGGAATTTTTATCTTCGGAAGATAATAAAAGTTTTCCCTGTATTCTGCTATGGTCTTTGCATATTCAGAATTGAATTCCCAGAGAGTTACATCGAAACCATTTTCATTGAGTAAAATCGCGAGTGTTGTACCCCAACCTCCTGCGCCAAGTACTGCGATTTTCATTGGTAAATTATGATTTTGAGAAAGGTGCTTTAATCTTGAATATCCTAATCAGCCAGAGCTTATCGAATCTGTTCTCATTTCCGTAAAGAAGTCTTTTTATATTTTCACGGTGATTATAGATCAGCAATAAAGAAACTCCTATACTGAAAAATATAAGCGTGTTATATCCGTAAATATCGACCTTGAAAAAATTTTCCCTGACAAACATAGTTACCGGAAAGACAAATGATGCAACGATAGAACCCAAAGATACATAACCTGATGAAAGTACTATGACAATGAAGAATCCGACACTAATGCCTACATCCACCGGTGACAGGGATATCAGCATTCCAAGAGCTGTATTGATACCCTTACCGCCTTTGAAATTGACAAATACCGAAAACGTATGTCCGAGCACTGCGCTGAGTCCGGCTATTATTTTAAGAACCGTAATGTCTTCAAATGGAGTGTAATTAGTAAAAGGTAAATTGTCATAGAAAAAATTAGACACAAACAGAACTGCTATAAGTCCTTTTGAAATGTCCATCATCTGAACAAGTATGCCGAGCGGCACACCGAGTACTCTGAAAGCATTTGTAGAACCCAGATTCCCGCTTCCGTAGTTCCTGATATCAATTTTCTTGAATAATTTTCCGACTATCAGAGCGGAAGGGATTGATCCTATCAGATAACTTGTAACAATTATTCCAATTAAGTTAAGCATTTGTAAAAATAGCAGTTAAACACATTAAAAGATACTCAAGACTCCAATTAAAATATTAAACAATTGTAAAATTCAATCAGAACCTGAATTAATCTATCTTAAAAAAATATCTCTAAATTATAAAAATTTGGAACAATAAAATTTAATTACCCAGAATTTCTTTTTTTGACTTTAAAATACTTTTAGCCACTGTTTCATCC
>JAGPCH010000168.1 GCA_018058125.1 Ignavibacteria bacterium
CACACTCTACACACTCTACACACTCTACACACTCTACACACTCTACACACTCTACACACTCTACACACTCTACACACTCTACACACTCTACACACTCTATACATCAAATAACCAATCAGTTAATAATAAAATGGAAAACGAAAAAACTATTAATTTAACTATTCATTTTTTATATTGGTAACAATTTTATAACATAAGGAGAAAATTTTACATGAGGATTAAATCCATTTTATTTCCTGTTCTTGCCATTACACTATCTGCTCTTTTAATTTCCTGCGGCGGTAAAGATTCAAAAGACACTAAAAACAAAGTTACAAATACTCAACCTATTTCAATTAAACAATTTGACACTCCTCCGGGAGCTGATCCTTCTGTATCCGCTGAGTTAGGCGGTACCGGATTTAGCGGTGAAGGATGGACGACTTCTACAGATTATAATTATATCGGAGATCCGAAAGCTGTAAAAGGAGGATCGATCACCTGGTCTATTCCGGATTTCCCTGCTACATTGAGATTATATGGTAAAGATGAAAATTCATATTATACAAGAGTCATGCAGAGAATGGTTTATGAATCTTTATTGAATCAGGATCCAGTCTCTGAAGACTGGACGCCGAGACTTGCTTCACACTGGCAGATCTCAGAAGATAAAAAAACATTCAGATTCCGAATTAATCCGGATGCAAGATGGGCTGACGGAAAACCTGTCACATCTGAAGACGTTCTTGCTACATGGAAATTAGTAACAGATCCGGGTTTACTCACAGGCGGTGATGAAATTTACAAATCATACTTACAGGCTCCTGTTGCTGAAAGTAAATATATCGTATCTTACAAATCAAATAAAGAAGGCTGGATACCTTTCAACATGGCAGCCGGATTTAATATTTTACCTGCTCATTATATAGGTAACATTTCAGCTTCAGAATATCTTGAGAAATACAATTATGATGTTGTGCCCGGAAGTGGTCCGTATTATGTAAAAAAAGAAGATGTTGAAAAGGGACGTTCTATCATTGTTCGCAGAAGAAGTGATTACTGGGCAGAGAAAGAAAGATTTTCAACCGGATTAAATAATTTTGACATATTCAAAACAGAAGTCGTTTCCGATGAATCTCTTGATTTTGAAAAATTTAAAAAAGGCGACATAGATGTTTATCAGGTTAACAGAGCTCAGTGGTGGGCTGAAAGAACTGATTTTGAAGAAGTGAAGAATGGTACAATTGTTAAGAAAAGAATTTATAATCAGAATCCGGGCGGATTATCCGGAATGGCTTTGAACATGAGAAAGCCGCCTTTTGATGACATTAAAATAAGAAAAGCATTTCAGATGCTTTATGATGTAAATAAGTACAATGAAAAACTTTTCTACAATTCATATACACCTTTAAACACACAGTTTGCAGGTACTGTTTACTCAAATCCAAACAATCCATCAATGACCTTTAATCTTGACAGCGCAATATTATTAATCGAAGAAGCCGGCTGGAAAGATAAAAATGCTGAAGGATACAGAACAAAAGGCGGAAAAGTATTTGAAGTAGAAATGGTCTATACTCAGCCTTCTCAGGAAAGATATCTGACAATTTTCCAGGAAGATCTTAAAAGAGCAGGTGTTAAAATGAATCTGAAACAAGTAGACGGTACAACTCAGTTCAAGATCGGTAATGAAAGAAGCTTTTCTATCATTCCTGTAAACTGGGGCGGACAGAATCCTCCATCGCTTGATTTCGGATATATTTCAAAAACTGCAGAAGATCCCAACAGTACCAATTGGCCGGGATATAAAAGCGCTAAAGTAGATGAGCTTGCCGCTGCATACAATCTGGAATATGATAAATCAAAAAGAGTAGAAATGGTTAGACAAATTGACAGTATAATTACTGCAATGCAGCCATATGTTTACGGATGGACAGCAGGTTACACCAGACTTTTATGGCATAACAAATTTGGTTATCCGAAATGGTATTTATCAAGATTTGATGTATATTATGGCTCAGGAGACTGGGGTATATTTACTATGTGGTGGCTTGATCCTGAGAAAAATGCAGCATATACAGAAGCAATAAAGAATAAAACGAAACTGCCTGTAGAAGAAGTTGACAGCAAATTCTGGATGGAAGTTTCTGAAAGAGAAAACAAAGGCGAAGTTATTAAGTTAAACGATAATTAAATCATGAAAAGACAGGATCAAAAGTCCTGTCTTTTTTATTTCCATTAATTCCTATTAAATAAAACTAATATATGACTTCTTATTTTATAAGAAGATTTTTACTTATCATTCCTACATTTTTCGGAATCACTTTAATTACATTTTTAATCCTTCAAATCGTACCCGGAGGACCGCTCGAAATGGAAATAATGAAAATTCGAATGGGCGGCTCTAAAGGAGGCTCAGAATCCGGAAGCGGAGGAAATTCCACACAGAATATTCCGCAGTCTGCGATCGATGAACTCACAAAGTTTTACGGTTTTGACAAACCAATACAGGAAAGGTATGTGATATGGGTTTCAAATTTAATGAAGTTTGATCTTGGAAAGTCATACGTATATGCAGAGCCGGTATCGGATGTAATTGTTTCCAGATTTCCCGTCTCTATATATTTCGGATTGATAGGTTTTATTCTGACATACCTTATTTGTGTGCCGTTGGGGGTGTATAAGGCGGTCAAGAATGGATCCACCTTTGATTTTGTTTCATCAGCGCTGGTATTTATAGGATATGCAATTCCCGGATTTGCATTCGGAGCTTTGATGCTGGTATTACTGGGCGGAGGGAGTTTCTTTGATGTTTTTCCGCTTGGTGGATTCAGATCTTCTGATTATGAATCTTTGTCATTCTTCGGTAAAATTGCAGATCAGGTAAACCATACAGTCTTGCCGGTGCTAAGTTATCTTATCGGTAGTTTTGCAACTCTTACTATATTGACTAAAAATTCCGTTATAGAAAATTTAAGTCAGGATTATGTAAGGACAGCTTTTTCAAAAGGTCTTTCAGAGAAAAGAGTAATTTTCGGACATGCGTTAAGAAATTCATTAATTCCGATTTCTACAGGTCTTGGACATGCGATTTCATTAATACTGGCAGGTAGTGTTTTAATAGAAAAAGTATTCAATATTAACGGAATAGGATTGCTGAGTTTTGATTCGATCGTTCAGAGAGATTATCCCGTAGTCATGGGAATATTAGTAATATCAACATTGTTACTGCTGGTTGGAAATATTATATCGGATATCATTTACGCTTTTGTTGATCCGAGGATCAGATTTAAATAAAAAAAGTTGAAAGTTAAAAGTCGAAAGTTAAAAGTTAAAAGTTAAAAGTTAAAAGTTAAAAGTTAAAAGTTAAAAGTTAAAAGTTAAAAAAGTTCTTAGGTAAAAGTAATTATTCAATTTCATTTACGCATTACATAATACTTAATACCTAATACCTAATACTTAATACCTAATACTTAATACCTAAAACTCAATACACAATACCAATTAAATGTCAGAAAACAATACCAATACAGAAAAAGTAGCCTCAGTTTCCATACTTCGCAAGAGATGGAAAAAATTCAAAACAATAAAGAGAGGTTACTATTCTTTTCTGTTAATTTTATTCCTTTATGTTTTATCCTTTTTGCTTCCGTTATTCATCGGCAGAGATGCGCTGATGGTTAGTCATAATGGAGAAATATCTTTTCCCATTTTCAAATATTATTCAGCTGAATCTTACGGACAGGATCTTCAGGGTGAAGCAAATTACAGGCTGCTGAAAAAGCAGTATAAGGAAGAGGACAAAGGTAACTGGGTTTTACTCCCGCTTTATCCTTTCGGACCCAATGAAAACCTGCTTGATGAAATGGGCGGTAATCCCCCGCACCCTCCTTCAGCTCAGCACTGGTGCGGAACCGATGACAGAGGCAGAGATGTATTTGCAAGACTTGCTCACGGTTTCAACATTGGTTTGTCGTTTTCTATAATTGTAACATTATTAACTTATGCAATTGGAATTGCTATCGGAGCAATACTCGGATTTTATGGAGGTAAGATAGATATATTCGGATTAAGACTTATAGAGATCTGGGGTACGCTTCCGTTTCTATTTGTTATTATTATTATCAGTTCAATAATACAGCCAAACTTTTTATTATTAATTTTTATTCTTACGTTATTCGGATGGATAGGAATAGTTTATTATATCCGGGGAGAATTTTACAGGGAAAAAGCAAGAGACTATGTTTCTGCTGCGGTATCTATGGGTGCCAAGAACAGTAAAATAATATTCAGCCATATTTTACCGAATTCACTTACACCCGTTATTTCTTTTGCGCCATTTGCAATAGTGGCAAATATTTTTTCACTCGTATCGCTGGATTTCTTAGGATTCGGATTACCGCCGCCTACTCCGAGCTGGGGGCAGTTAATGCAGCAGGGATTAAGCAATATTGATAACTGGTGGCTTATTGTTACTCCTTTGGTTGCAATGTTTTTTACTTTGCTGACAATTGTTTTCATAGGTGAAGCTATCAGAGAAGCATTTGATCCTAAAGTGTATTCGAGATTGAGATAAGATTTTGACACAGAGGACACATAGTTATAAATCAGATTGTAAATTGTTTAAGAATTTAGAATTTAGAATTAAGAATTAAGAATTAAGAATTAAGAATTAAGAATTAAGAATTAAGAATTAAGAATTAAGAATTAAGAATTAAGAATTAAGAATTAAGAATTAAGAATTAAGAATGAGTTTATACTCAAAAACATCAAAACTCTGTGTCTC
>JAGPCH010000169.1 GCA_018058125.1 Ignavibacteria bacterium
GAATTATTTGATCTGATAAAATCCATGAGCGGGAGTGAGAAGCGATATTTCAAACTTAATGTATCTCTTCAGAAAGGCAGTAAGAATTACCTTAAATTATTCAGCGCAATAGAAAGACAAAATACATTTGATGAAATTGATTTAAGAAAATTAATAAAGGATGAAAAAATAGTAAAGAATCTCGCCATTACAAAAAACTATCTTTATAATCTGATCATAAAATCGCTAACACAGTACAGAAATGACAGAAGCATTGATCTTAAATTGAATTTTATTTTAAGCAGGTGTAAGCTGATGTATGAAAAGGGATTGTTCCCTGAATATTTTAAGACTATAAAATCGGGTAAAGATGCTGCTCTTAAGTATGAGAAGTTCACAATACTTCTGGACTTTCTCGAGCTCGATAAGAATCTGATAAAAAAAGATGAGATCGGGAAGAAAGACATGAATCAGATATATGATTTTGAAGCGGAAGTTTTAAACTGGATAAAAGAAATAAGTTATTTTAAAAAGATCGTTACAGGTTTGTTCATAGAATTGAGAATTTCGGGTATCATAAGAGATGAAATTTCTGATCAAAGAATCAAGAAACTGTGTTCGGGACTTTCTTTTCGGGAAGGTAAAATTCAATTACCGGTAAGAGCTAACAACATACTTCTTCTTGCAAAATATCTTGAATGCCGTTTGAAAGGTGATTTCAGAAAGTCCATAGAATACTGTAAGCAAAGATATTCACTGATTCTTAAAAACCCGGAAGTATTCAAAGATTATTTACAGGATCCGAAATATGACGCTCTGGAATTTCATATTACTTCCGCATTGAGACTGAATGATTTCAAAGAAGCAAGAAAAGTACTTTCACTTCTTGTGAAAATATCAGATGAATCTGCAAAGATAGATATAACCCTTACTGGAATAGATATCACTCTTTGTGAATGCACTGAAAATGAGGACAGGACAACCGGTGATAAAGTAATTACTCATCTTGAAGACTATCTGAAAAAGTATGAGGGTAAATTACTGATAAATTCGGAAAATTATTTCAGATTCAGTATCATTAAATATTATTTTATGACCGGGAATTTTACTGAAGCGCTGAAATCAGTAAATGATTTTCTTAACCGACGTCAGACAAAACTTACGCCGGAGTTTGAATCGTATTCAAGGATACTGAATATACTTATTCATTTTGAACTTGGTAACTATAATCTGCTTGCTCATCTGATTCCAACCACTAAAAAATATTTAATGAATAAGAAGAAATATTTCAGATTTGAATCTGAAATACTCAGATATGTTAAAAAGATCATTTCATTGAAAAATGAGGATTCAATATATAAAAGTTTTAATGATCTTTTTGAAAAAATACTGATGCTTAAAAAAGATAAGTATAATAAAAATGCATTCTTTTATTTTGATCCTGAAAAGTGGGTGGAGAAAAAAATTCTAAAAGTTAATTAAATTACAAAAATATAATTATGAAAAACCGCTGGACATTAAAGAGCAAAAAAGCACTCGTAACAGGAGCTACACGTGGAATCGGAAGAGCCATTACGGATGAATTTCTTGAGCTCGGTGCAGAAGTGTTTATAATATCAAGAAGTCAGAAAGATGTTGATAAAATGGTGAAGTCATATAAAGGGAAAAGCATTAAAATAAGCGGGATAGAATGCGATGTATCAGATAAAAGCGAGAGAGAAAATCTTTTTAAGAAGATAAAGAAAGACTGGGGCAGACTTGACATACTTGTAAACAATGCCGGGACGAATACGAGAAAGAAAACTCTTGAAAATTCTGAAGAAGATTTTGATAAACTGATGAATCTTAACATGGATTCCGTATTTGATCTATGTAAAAAATTTCATCCGCTGCTTAAGAGATCCGGAAAAGGTTCGATCGTAAACATTACATCTGTAGCCGGAATAATTACTGTCGGAACGGGCTCTCCCTATGCCATGACAAAAGCTGCTGTAAACCATCTGACAAGATATTTGTCAGTCGAATGGGCGGAAGATAAAATCAGGGTAAATGCAGTAGCGCCCTGGTATATAAAGACTTCGCTGACAATGCCGGTATTAAAAGATCCGGTAAAACTCAAAGCAGTACTTGACAGGACGCCGATGAAAAGGATCGGGGAGCCGGAGGAAGTTGCGGCTGTCGCGGCATTTCTATCTATGGATGCGGCTTCATTTATTACGGGTGAAGTCATAGCGGCTGACGGTGGGTTTTTGAAATACGGGCTTTGATATTTTACCTCGAAGTCTCTAAGACTTAAAGGAGAAAATTTTAAACTATAACTTTCATATTTTTCAATCCCTTTGGACTATCCGAAAACAAAAAACTTGTTCGTAGCGACAACCTATAAATTGGGTTTTTAAAATTAATCTGAAAGCCGAAAGCAAATGAATGCGATTATATAGTGAAAATAATCATAAGAGTCAGTTTTTATAGTTTGCATTTTGTTGAATATTTTATAAAAAATCTTTGAGACTTCGAGGCAAAAAGAGGTAAAAAAAAATCCGCCGGGGGCGGATTCTTTAAATTGTAATATGTAAAATAAAATTATTACGAACTGAATCTTTTAAGATCTTCATTCTGGGTAAGCTCCTGTACGCTTCCCATGAGTTCTTTCACAACTTCCTGTTCGCTCTGTAAAGTTATAGTTTCGTATTCATCAGGAGACTTCATGAGCCCGTGAACTCTGTTGAGTACCGGCAGCTCAATTGTCTTATCGGATATTTTCGCTTCAAAATCTTTCCTGAATTTTCTGACAGCCCATTTTACCGGCCAGGCTGCAGCGTCACCAAGAGCGCAGATCGTATTACCTTCGATGTTTTCGGCAACAGAGATAAGCAGATCCAGATCACTCATTCTTCCTTTACCATCCATAATTCTGTTCAGCACTTTCAGCATCCATCCGCAACCTTCACGGCATGGTGTACACTGTCCGCAGGATTCGTGATAATAAAATTTAGTGACTCTTCGGATTACATTAACGATGTCTGTTCCTTCAGACATAACAATGACTCCGGCTGTTCCAATATAAGAACCAATTTCTTTCAGACTTTCATTATCCATTCTTACTGTAAGAGCTTCTTCTCTGTTGAGTGGAGGCATTGAAGAACCTCCGGGAATTACCATCTTAATTTCTTTTCCGCCAATCACTCCGCCGCAATGATCATTAATTAAATCAATCAAAGGAATGCCTGTTGGTAATTCATATACACCCGGTTTATTCACATCACCGCTTACTCCAAAAAGGAGTGTACCCGGCTGACGCGGGTCACCGATCTTACTGAACCATTCTGCGCCTTTATTAATAATCTCAGGCACATTAGCAAGAGTTTCAATATTGTTTATAGTTGTAGGATTTCCCCATACACCATTGACAGCAGGAAATGGCGGTTTGAATCTCGGGTAACCTCTTTTTCCTTCAAGCGAATTCATCAGGGAAGTTTCCTCTCCGCAGATATAAGCGCCTGCGCCCATGTGAACATACATCTCACATGAAAAATCTGTACCCATTATATTCTTTCCGATCATACCTTTTTTATATGCGTCGGCAACAGCCTCTTCCATAATGTTTATCCATTTCCAGTATTCGCCTCTGATGTACACATAAACAGCTCCGATACCCATAGCGTAAGCTGCTATCAGTGAACCTTCAATAAACTGCTGAGGATTCTTTTCGAAAATTTCCCTGTCCTTAAAACTTCCCGGTTCGCTTTCGTCTCCATTACAGCAAAGGAATTTTGGCTTCTCATTACCTTTAGGCATGAAAGACCATTTCATCCCTGTAGAAAAACAAGCGCCGCCTCTTCCTTTTAATCCTGATTTTTTTACTTCATCAATTACCTGATCAGGTGACATTCCGGTCAATACTTTCTTAAAAGCTGTATAACCTCCATTGGCAATGTAAACGTCTATCTTATCTAAATCCGGTATGTCTTTTAAAATTATTTTTTCCATTAAAATCTTTTTTAATATTTATTTGGTATTAAATATTTGTTCTGATGAATTGTTTTTCAGGATTTATTTCTTAAGTCTTCAAGAAGTTTATCCACAGAATCTGTCGTCAGGTTCTCATAATATTCACGGTTGTTGACCTGAAGCATCGGCGCAGTGCCGCAGCTTCCGAGACATTCGACTTCTTCAATCGAGAACATTTTATCATCGGTGATTTCTTTATTCTTTATTTTCAATTTACCTGAGACATGATCAAAAATATCATAACCTCCGCGAAGCATGCAGGATACATTTGTACAGATCTGAAGATGATGCTTACCCATCGGTCTCTTAAAATACATTGTGTAAAATGTTGCAACTCCGAGAACGTGATCATGAGGAAGACCCAGCAGGTCGCCTACATATTTCATTGCTTCAGTTGAGATCCATCCGTATTTATTCTGAATCATCCAAAGCACCGGCATAACAGCTGCCATTGGTTTGGGATATTTTGAAATGTGATACTGAACAGTCTTTAATTCATTTTCATCAAAGACAGGTTCGTAATTTTCGCTACTCATTATTTTGATTTTTGATTTTGGACCTTTGATTTTGGATTTAAATTTTTATAATATTTACTCCGCTCACTACATTCTCCAATCCGCCGTGGCGGACTAGATACTTTTTACTTGTCTGCTTCACCCATCACAGTATCAACACTTCCTATAATCACTACTGTATCCGAGATCATGCAGTTCTTCATCATAGGAGCCAGTCCCTGTAAGTTGCAAAAACTCGGTGAACGGATCTTCAGTCTC
>JAGPCH010000170.1 GCA_018058125.1 Ignavibacteria bacterium
CCTCAGACTGAAGAAACACCTTTGCTTAGCTGGCAGGAAAAAAATGATTCAATTCTGAATACGCTTGAAAGGAATAATATCCGGACAACGCTTTTTGTCTGCGGTCACAGGGTATCAGATGACGCGGGAAATGAAATTTTATTAAGCTGGGACAGCAAAGGTCATCAAATATCAAATCATTCTTTTCTGCATAAGTATTACCACTCGGAAAAGTTCAGTTATGATGACTTTAAAACTGACTTTTTAAAAAATGATTCTTTGATAAATAGTTTTGATAATTATACAAAACTTTTCAGATTTCCGTATCTGAAAGAAGGAAATACATTGATAAAAAGAGATTCGGCAAGAGCCTTACTAAAACAAAGGAATTACAAAGAAGGCTATGTTGCGATTGATGCTTCGGACTGGTATGTGAATCAGCTTTTAACCGATACTTTAAAATTAAATTCTGAAACTGATTTCAGTATTTATAAAAAAATATATGCAGAACATATATTAGAAAGAGCAAAATTTTATGATTCTCTTGCAACACTTTTAACAGGCAGGAAAGTTAAACTGGTCTTATTGCTTCATCATAATATATCGAGCGCACTATTTCTGGAGGATCTCATACAAACATTTTATAATAACAACTGGGAGATAATTTCTTCGGAAGAAGCGTGGACAGATCCTGTATATTCTGAATTTCCTGATATACTGCCTGCAGGTGAAAGCATTATCTGGGCTTTAGCAAAACAAACCGGAAAATTTGAAGACATTTTAAGATATCCGGGGGAAGACTCGGAATATGAGGAAGTTAAATTCAGGGAAATTATAAATGCTTCACACTGAGAATTAGGAATTAAGAATTAGGAATTAAGAATTAGGAATTAAGAATTAGGAATGTTTAAATTACAAATTACGAATTACAAATTAAGGATTACGAATTACAAATTATCAGTTAAATTTATTGAGTTTTGATCCGGAGCAATAAAAAGAACCAAACCGGAAAAGCATAATAACAATATATTATTTAAATTTTGATAAATAACGAAGAATTTAGAAAAATAGCATGTGCGTTTCCGGATGTCGAAGAATTGCCGCATTTTGAAAAGACATCTTTTCGTATCAAAAAGAAGATCTTTGCTACATTAAACGAGAAAGAAAACAGAGGCTGTGTAAAATTGTCGGAAAATGATCAGTATATATTCAGCCAAAACGAAGCCGGAGCTGTTTATCCTGTTCCGAATAAATGGGGATTACAGGGCTGGACGAATATAGATTTAAATAAAGCTTCAAAAAAGTTGTTAAAAGAAATTCTTAAGACAGCTTATAAAGAAGTTAAAAATTGAAAGTTAAAAGTTTATCCGCTGCGGAGAATTGAAAGTTGCTTTAAAAATCCAAAATCTAAAATCCAAAATCACTAGAATCTAATATCAAGGAGAAGTCAATCCCGTCAGGGATAGCGTATTCTAGCCGTCGGAGATCCGGAAGATAGCCGGAGACTCCGACGGGGGAAAGATCCAAAATCAAAGATCTAAAATCCAAAATAAGTTAAATCCAAACTCCGAAAATCCAAATTCCAAATCGTTAAAATGCTGGATTGAAATTGCCTGTCATATTGAGTATTTTGCAAGTTATTACAGAAAAGTTTTTCAAAAAAATTTGTTAAAACATGAGCCGGCTAGAAACCATCAAAGAACAGTTCAATGATTTGAAAATAGATTCCTTCCTGATTAAAAATTTAGCAAATATCAGATATTTAACCGGTTTTTCAGGCAGCGCCGGTAATGTTTTGATTACAAAAGATAAGAACTATTTTATCAGTGATTTCAGATATAAGACTCAATCTGCAAAGGAAGTTGATAAAAATTTTGAAATAATAATTTATGTTCAGAATTCATTATCATTTCTTAAGGATCTGATAGAAAAGCATGATCTGAAGAAGATCGGTTTTGAATCTAATTTTATGACATTCAATGACGTACTTGGATTAAAAAAAGAATTTAAAAATACAGAGTTTATTCCCGTTGACAGTCTAGTTGAAAAAATAGTAATGGTCAAGAATGAGAAAGAGATACTTGCAACTAGGAAAGCGGTTGAGATTACGGACAGGACTTTTTCCGAATTACTTAAAATTATAAAACCCGGCATTACTGAAAGGGAAGTTTCGGCTCACATTTCTTACTTACAGAAGATGTATGGTGCAGACGGAGATTCATTTGATGCAATTGTTGCATCCGGAGAAAGAGGTGCATTTCCTCATGCCAGACCGACAGATAAAAAAATTGCAACCGGAGAATTGGTGACGCTGGATTTCGGATGTACGGTAGAAGGAATGAAATCCGACATGACAAGAACTATTGCAATTGGTGAAATATCAGATGAATGTAAAAATATTTATTCAATAGTAAAGGAAGCTCAGCAGAAAGCCCTGGAAAAAGTAAAAGCCGGAATGAGTACAAAAGAAATAGATTCTGTCGCAAGGGATTTCATAAGAGAAAAAGGTTTCGGAAATAATTTCGGACACGGACTCGGACACGGAGTCGGTTATGACATTCATGAAAAGCCGGCGTTAAATGAGAGAACGGATTATATTTTACAGATAAATAATATTATAACTATCGAGCCGGGAATATACGTGGAGGGGACAGGCGGCGTAAGGATTGAGGATGATGTCATTGTTACTGAAGAAGGATGTGAAATACTTAACAGTTCTCCAAAAGAGCTAATTACAATTTAATTCAGAAGACAAGATTTACTGATAACTTTCATACATTATAATTACAAATTTGAATAAAGTCTTAATCATATCTTATTACTTTCCCCCGATGGGTATGGGAGGAGTACAGAGAACACTGAAATTTGCAAAGTATCTCCGGGAGTTTGGATGGGATCCCGTAGTTCTTACCGACAGTCCTAAAAAATATTTTGCGGTAGATGAAAGTCTTCTTAATGAAGCAATTGAATGCGGAATAAAAATAGAGAGAACAGGCGAAGAGATTACTGACATCAGCAAGATCCAGATAAAGACTCCAAATGAAAAGATGAGAAAGCTCAGAAGTAAAGCCAGTCAGTTCTTTTTTATACCGGATAGTAAAAAATTCTGGCTGAAAAAAGCTGTAAAAAAAATTGATGAAGTATGGAAAAAATATGACGGCTTTAATGTAATATTTGCAACTGCACCGCCATATACAGATTTTCTTGTAGGGCAGAATGCCAAAAAGAAATATAAAGTACCATTAGTAATAGATTACAGAGATGCATGGGTAGACAGTCCTGTTTTGAATTTTTATCCTACTCTTTTCCATAAAGCATCGAATATGCGTCTGGAGAAAAGCGTTCTGAAAGATTCTAATGCAATAATTACGACTAATAGGAGAGTAAAGGAACTTATCATTTCCAGATACGGTAATATTGAATACAACGATGTAAAAATTATTCCGCACGGATATGATCCCGAGGATTTTGAAAAAGCATCACGTTCAGAGCTCCCGGTTACCAGCAAAATGAGAATCACTCATTCGGGAAGCTTTTATACAAGGAATCCAAAATTTTATCTGGAAGCAATATATAAGTTCTTTGTGAAATACCCTGAGTTAATAAATGAAGTTGAGTTCTGTTTTATTGGAATTATTTCTAAAGATAACTATGCACTGATAAAGAGTTTTGGAATTGAGAATTCGATCAACATGCTCGGTTATCTTGATCACATAGAATGTGTAAAATATATGATGGCATCGGATGTTCTTTTTCTCATGATCAGCCGCGGAGAAAATGATGATGCTGCAATGCCCGGAAAGGTCGGGGAATATATAGGAAGCAGAAAAAATATAATTGCATGCATACCTGAAGGCGTTACAAAGAAGATGCTTGAAAAATATGACGCAATAAGATTTACGGAAGAGAATTCCGAAGAACTCATGAATGTGTTTTATGAATATTATAATTTGTATAAAGATGACGCTATGCCTGTTGCAAATGAAGAAGTTGTGGAGCAATATGACAGAAAAGATCTTACATATGAACTCGCCAAGGAGTTCAATTTATTAGTGGACATAGAATAAATTATTTTGAATATTTTACTGATAGGTAACGGCGGCAGAGAGAATGCTATTGCATGGAAGATCTGTAATTCCGAATCCTATATAAACAGTAACAGTACTTTATACTGCTCTAATGGTAATCCCGGATTAAATAATTTTGCCGAACCGGTAAATTTAAAACCAACACAATTCAAAGAACTTATACAGTTCTGTACTGATAAGCATATAGAACTGACGATTGTAGGACCTGAGATTCCTCTTTCATTGGGGATTGTTAATGAATTTGAAAAGAATGGACTGAATATATTCGGACCTTCCAAGGAAGCTGCTGAGATAGAGTCCAGTAAAGTTTTTTCCAAAGAATTGATGACGGAAAATAACATACCTACGGCAAAGTTTAAGAAATTCTCAAAATATAAAATTCCGGAAGCGGAAAAGTTTTTCGAAGATTGCAGCTATCCTGTTGTAATAAAAGCTGACGGACTTGCTGCAGGTAAGGGTGTGATTATAGCTGAGGATAAGCATAAGGCAATTTCAACCCTTATAGATCTGACCGAAAGAGAGATATTCGGGGATTCAGGATTTAATTTTATTGCAGAAGAATTTCTAAGCGGTGAAGAAGTTTCGGTTTTTGTAATTACTGACGGGGATGACTATGTTATCCTTCCTTATTCTCAAGATCATAAAAAGATCGGAGAAGGAGATACAGGAAATAATACC
>JAGPCH010000171.1 GCA_018058125.1 Ignavibacteria bacterium
GGTTATCGTTGATAAAGTTATAGTTTCCATTAAAATAAATATTAGCAAAATAATTATTCCTTGCTTAATCATCAACCTAAACTCATAAAGTCTTCCCTAATTGATCTTAAACGGGAAAATTTAAAGAGTGTGTAATTTAATCATCTTTTTAACCCCCGGGAATATTAAGCCACTTTCAAAGTATCATCAACTTTACTTTTCGAATAATAATCAAAAAACCATTAAGCGTTCGGATACTTAATGGTTTTAAATGAATAATTATTATTGATTGAATACAATGAAGCGTTTTATTTAATACCGCTCACAGTAATGCTTAAAATTTTGGTTCCGCTATTTTTGTGTTTGCTGAGTTCATCATCATTGATTAATTTAAGCATTGTCTCATCTGAAATTTCGATCGTTTTTTCCTTCAGAATTCTTACATTCGTAAACCCGCAATCCTGTATTGTTTTCAGATATTCTTCTTTTATTACAGCGCCCGATACACAAGCCGCATACATCTCTGCTGCATGTCTTACTTTATCAGGAAGATCTCCGGTAATCACAATATCCGAGATTGTAAAATGTCCCCCTGGTCTGATCACACGATACATTTCTCTGAATGCTTTTTCCTTGTCCGGGACGAGATTCATTACACAGTTGCTGAGTACAACATCTATACTGTTATTATCTACCGGCATGTCCTCAATATCTCCAAGTCTGAATTCGACATTGTTTATTCCCAGTTTTTCTTTATTCTGATCAGCCTTGCTGACCATGGCTTCTGTCATATCCAGTCCTATGACTTTTCCGTTATCACCCGTGATCTTTGCAGCTATGAATACATCATTACCAGCTCCCGAGCCTAGATCCAGAACCGTATCACCTTCTTTTATGTCTGCGAACTTAGTCGGTATCCCGCAGCCAAGTGCATAATCAGCTTCTTTTACATATCCTTCCAGTGAAGAATAATCTTCAGCCATTGTGTCACCTGAACTGCAGCAGTCTGTTCCGCAACAACCAGAACCCTGTTCCTCTAAAACCTGTGTGTAAGCTTTCTTTACTGATTCTTTTATTAATGTATTTTCCATTTTGATGTTTTAAGTTTTTAAAATTTTGATTTCATATATAAGACGGAGATTTTTTAAAAAGACGCAACTTACAAATTACAAATTACAAATTACAAATTACAAATTACAAAAAAAATTAATCTGCTTTTAGAAGAATTAAAATCCAAAATATATTTTTAGCTTTTTCTATGTGCCCTATGTTCCTATGTGGTTAAATATGAAGCGAACTATCGGCAGTTGTTTTTTGTGTTTCTAGAATGGTATTCAATAATATTCCCGTATTTATCATATGAGATATTACAGCATTCTTCGAAGAGTTTTTTGAGTTTTACTTTTGCTCTTTGCACCCGGGACTTTGCTCCGGAGTATGAAATTCCGAGATGATCTGCCAGTTCGAGCTGAGAATATTTCTCAAACTCAGTAAGCGTTAAAGCTTCCTTGTATATCGGAGGCAGTTTATTTATGAACGGCACTACACACTCAGAAAGCCTTGAATTGTTTTCATTGGATTCCTCCGGACCGGATTGAAAAGTGTTTTCAGAATTGTCGTTAAATTCATTTAAGATGTTTTTATTTCTGAAATGGTCAATGATACAATTATATGTGATCCTGTATATCCAGAATTTCAGGCTCTTATCATCTTTTAATGAATGAATATTCTTCTGAATTTTTATAAAAGTTTCCTGAAGAATATCTTTAGCCGAATCCCTGTCTTTGACTTTACTTAAAATAAAATTGTACAGTTCGCGGTTAAAGTTTTTCCATATCGATTCTAAATTTTTGTTTTGTGTGGTCATAATAAATAAGACGTATTTATATCAAAAGGACGCAATTATATTTTTCCATGTTTTAGAAAATTTCATTCTGAATTCCTTTCACCTTTTCATCAGAAAAAAATTTCCCTTGGCAAATAAACTTAATTATTCTTATCAACAACTTCCACTCATACCTCAAACCATTCCTTCAGCTTACCCGCAACCTTCTTACCGGCAGACCTCTCTACTATATTAACATTATTCTTCAAAACCTCTTTCAGGTTTTCTACCGATCCGAATTCTATCAATAGCTTCTGAGCTGTCTTATCACCTATGCCTTCTATCTCAGTAAGCTCTGTTGTCAGAGTTCTCTTACTCCGTATGCTTCTGTGATATGTCACCGCAAATCTGTGCGCTTCATCTCTCACTCTCTGAAGAAGTCTCAGACCGCTTGAGGTTTTAGGAATGTTCTGAGCAATGGATTCGTGCGGCAGATAAACTTCCTCCAGCCGCTTCGCCAGACCAATGATATTCTGATCCTTTATATTAAGATCATCCAGTACTTTCACCGCCGATGAAAGCTGTCCCTTTCCTCCGTCTACAATTATAAGATCCGGCTTCGCATTAAAACTTTCATCATCTGATTTACTAACTTCTCCCGGGATTACTCCCTCAGCTATTCTTTTATATCTCCGGTATATGACTTCCCTCATCGCCATAAAGTCATCAGGCATTCCCGTTTCATCAGTTACATGATTGATCTTGAATTTTCTGTAATCAGATTTCCTGGGCTTACCATCCACGAATACCACCATCGACGCAACCGTATCCGTACCCTGTATATGAGAAATATCAAAACACTCAATCCTTCTCGGCAGTTTTGTCAATCGAAGATCTTTCATCAGTGAATCTACTGACGGCGGGATAAACTCACGTTTCATCTTCGTCAGTATAAGTTCGTCAAGCAGGAGTCTTGCATTCTTCTTAACCATAAATACAAGTTTATACTTATCGCCGATCTTAGGAACAGTAAAATCAATTCTCCCGTGTTTCTTTTCTTCCAGCCATTTTTTCAAAGTAGCTTCATTCTCAATCTCACTCATCAGAAATAATTCATCGGGTATAAAATCTGTCTTTGTGTAATGGTTGGTAATTAAATTCTCCAGTATCTCGCTGTCGGTCTTCTCTTCTACATTACTTAAAAAATAATGTGTCTTTCCCGTTACCTTCCCGTCCCTGATCTTGAGAATCATTCCGCAACCGTCATTTCCTGATTTTTCATATGCAAATATATCACGGTCAATGATCTCATCATCCACCATCTTTTGTTTCGAAGAATAAACCTCTATAGCATTCAACCTGTCCCTTAATCCCGCCGCTTTCTCAAACTTCATCTCTTCGGAATATTTATTCATCTTCTCTGTGAGCTCCTTTATAAGAGTCTTTGTCTTTCCGTTCAGCAATTTCGTAACCTCATCTATCATGTCATTGTATTCCTTTTTCAAAACATATCCGACACAAGGCGCTTCGCATTTATGAATGTGATAATCGAGACAGACTGAGAATTTATTCTGAGCTATTGATTCTTCCGTAAGATGAAGGCTGCATGAACGTATCATGAAAATATCCCTTATGGTCTTCAATGCATAACGCATATTTTTTACATCTGTATAAGGTCCGAAATATCTGGAACCGTCCGAACGCTTTTGTCTTGTCGGAAATACTCTGGGAAATGGCTCATTAGTAATTACAATGTATGGATAGGATTTGTCATCTTTTAGATTAATATTATACCGGGGTTTCAGAGACTTGATAAGATTATTCTCAAGTATAAGCGCTTCTATTTCATTGTCGGTCGTGATCACCTCAAGATCAGTTATTTTACTGATCATTATTCCCAGCATTCCTGATACAGGTTTATTCTGAAAATACTGCCTTACTCTGTTTTTAAGAACTTTAGCTTTGCCTACATATAATAATTTTCCGTTCGCATCTATGAACTGATACACGCCAGGACCGGACGGTAGATTTTTTAATTTCTGCTCCAGACTGGCTGGTTTATTAACCGGGTTATTTGAATCTGTATTTTCAATATTATCGGACATTCAGAGATTTCCGTTTTTATATTAATCTTTATTAACTCTATCAAAGTTAATTAATTTTTTCTAAGCGTCTTATGTTAATAAAACATCTTTTTTTTCCAAACGCTCCTTTTCCTACGAAGGTGACATTTTTTTCTATGTGCTCTAAGTTCCTATGTTGTTAAAAAACTATTTTGTCTGAGACTCTGTAAGTTCCATCAAAACGCTGTTCGTAGACTTCGGATGAAGAAACGCAACAAGCATCTCATCAGCTCCGATCACGGCTTTTTCATTTATGAGCCTTATACCGCTTTCACCTATCCTGTCAAGATTTCCTTGAATATCATTTACACTGAAAGAAACATGGTGAATTCCCTCTCCTTTTTTTTCGATGAATTTACTGATCGGCGACTCGGGATCAGTACCCTCAAGAAGTTCGATATCGCAGTTATCTAGCTTTATCTTTCTTACATTTACCTTCTGTCCTTCGACAAATTCAAGTTCTCCCGCTCTTACATCGAATATTTTTTCAAATACAGGCACTGAGTCATTTAAAGATTTTACTGCTATTCCTATATGTGCTAAGTTCATTTTAGTTAATTGTGTTAATTGTGTTATTTCTGTTAATTGATTGACTATATTGAATTAATACTATTTACTCCACACACTCCATACACTCCACACACTCCATACACTCAGAGATACTGCTCAAGCCCTTTTCTTCTAAGGTAATCAACGACTTCTTTAACTTTTTGAGACTCTCCTTTTTTACAGATCAGCAATCCGTTATCTGTATCGATGATGATCAGATCTTTAACTCCTATGGTTGCCACTATCCTCTGATCATTTATTATC
>JAGPCH010000172.1 GCA_018058125.1 Ignavibacteria bacterium
ATCCTATGTTGAATTTATAAAAAAACCATTCCGGTAAGTTAATTATATTATTTATCAGAACATTACTTCTAAGATTTTTTAAACCTAAAATCTTAGATGCATAAAAGAAAATTTTGGTAAGCGAATAGTAAAAGATATAAAGCCCTGATGAAAAACTTCCGCCCATTGAAAACACAGAATTTACTTTAAAATTATTATCCTCAAGTATTTTTCTTAATCCGTAATATGTGTATCTCCTGTAATCATGCGGCGCTTCGTGAAGTACATAAGTGAAAGGAGTTGAAATGATAAGAGTACCTCCGGGTTTCAATATCTTTTGAATGTTCTCAATGACCTTCCTGTCATTCAAAGTATGCTCCAGAACTTCGGTACAGAGAACGCAGTCAAAAAAATTGTTTTCAAAATGCCTGTCAATATCTTCAGCATGGCATTGAACTTCAACATTAACATCTTTATGTAATGAAAATGGTACGTCGCAGCCAATAGAGGATTCACAGAATTGATTGTAGATATCTGCATATGGTTTGTTTCCGCAGCCGAGATCGAGAAGTTTGCCTTCCATAAAATCCCTGAAATGCCAGATACATTCGAGAAGCAGTCCGTTTTTATAATAGCTTTCAGACCCGGAATATTTCAGGTAGTATCTTCCGCCTTTTTTCACAAAATCCGAACTGTTCAAATTATATTATATTTGTTCCAGAATATTTTTAACGAGATCTTTTAAAATAAACTTTTCTGATACTTTCTTTCCGGCTTTTGCAATATGATCTTTCATCTCATTTTCATTTCTAAGGTAATATTCTGCTTTATCACGCAATTCACATTTTGATTTAAAGTAAACAACCTCTCCATCCGGAAACAGAAGATCTATGTCTTTCTTATATTCCGCCAGAACAAAAATACCTGAAGCTATGCAATCAAAAATTCTTGTTGATACTCCGTTTATTACTCCTGCGTTTACTACAACCGGGTAGATCTTTGCGCAGCTGCATGCTATGTTTACTTCTTTTGAAGACAGGGTTTCCCTTATTAAATGTTTCTTCAATTCAGGAAAATAAGGTAATACTTCATCCCATTGACTGTCTCCGAAAATTTTAAAATTCATTCCGCTAAGTTCATTTAAAACCGCTGACCTTTTTATTCCCCATGAATTAAGATAATAACCTGTTCCAATGAAAATTATATCCGAACCATATTTCCTATTCTGAGCATCATCAGGTTTGAAAGGGAAAAAAATATCAGAATCTGTTCCGACCGGAGAGAATATCACGTCTTTAATGTCCAGCATTTTCAGACCTTCTATCCATCCGGTATCCGGCACAATTACTTTATCAGATTTCATAACTGTAAGGAGAAAAGTATTCTTGCCGCGGAAGAGATAATTAGGATCATCACCTAAAAAAACTACTATTTTAGTTCCGTTTCTTTGCATCAGATCGATTGTTTCCGGAAGTATTCTGCAGTCATTATAAATAAAAACATGAGACGGTTTTTCATCCTTATATTTTAAAAGTATTGCATCATTTATGATACTGGAATATTTTCTCTGAATAGAATTGTCATATTTCCTAGGAAGTCTGTGAGAATATCCGCTCATTTTTTTCCAGTTGCTATTATACAATGAGTGAACATTTATATAATTTACATTATGTCCGTTCTTTCTGAGAGCGTTAGCAAAATAAAATTCGAGTGGTCCCAGCTCCTGCTCCCCCAGAACCCATAAAAGATCAGACGGCGATATTGTACAAGGCATTTTCTTCTGGTTCTTGTTTAGCAATATTAAATAGAATATTAGCGGTTGCAAAAAGTAAAGCACCGGTTGCATTGAAATAAAACATATCAATGCTGAATATGCTCATGAATACTATCATGAGCATTATTGATGCCAGCGATACAAATAAAATGTAATCAGATTTTATAAACGCCTTTATATTCTGATAATACTGAATTAAAAAAACTGTAAAAAGAAAAATTCCTGTAGCGCCGAAAATTGTCAGTATGTTAGGGAATCCAAGATCGTTTGTAACAAGACTCCTTGAAATTGATGAAAATCCTGCGCCGAAAACGGGGTACTCCCACCAAATACTTATCATCTGGATAATTATATATTCACGTCCAAGAAATGATGAGTCGGTTTTATCTGCAAGATCATTAATTGAATTCACACGAAGAAGAAATATATCAAATATCTGATTGAATGTTGATGAAACAAATAAAAGTATTGTTCCGACTACAATAAAAGATCCTAATAATGTGAATAGTTTTGACTTAACATTTTTATCTTCAAAGTTTTTAAATAGTAGAAATAGTGATATCACAATTAGGAAAAATGCAAACCCTATGATCCATATTCTGCTTAGCGCTATCATTATTGATAATAAGTAAACTCCGATGAGAAATAGTCCGTAATTTCTTTTTTCGGAAAAATAATAATAACATCCGAAAAAAAGATTGAAAGGCAAAAGGTAACCGATCCTTGACCAAATATATCCGGTCTTTATTCCTCCAAACTCTACTGCAAACGGATCTTCACCGTAAAACAAACTGTCATCTTCAAAAACTCTGATTGGTATCCTTTTCTGAGAAATATATTCATACACCTGAAAAATTATAAATATAAATACCATTGACAAAATTGTCTTTTCAAGAAAGTTAAAAGATTTTATGTCTGTGATGGACACAACAAGATATGGGAGAAACAATAAATTCCCAAAAGGTCTTATTACACTGATCGTATCTTTAATGGATGAAGATGATATCAGAAAAGGTATTATCAGTGAAATCACAAAAAGTGAAATGAATATTAAAAATGTGATCTTGTAATTTATCAGCTTGAACCTGTCTTTTTTTAAAATTAAAACAATTATCAATGCCATCCAGAAAAGATCCATAAAGTAAATTGTACCAATACCACCAAAGTCTCCTACCTGAAGATTCGGGTTTACATATACAAACTCACCAAAATTTGTGATCACCATTAAGGAAGTAATGATCCCGGATCTGTAATCAAACAACAGTATCACAAGAGATATTACAATTATAAAATATACAAGAAGTATGATCATCTACCTGCTAGGATTTTATTTTTTTATAATATTCATCTATAGTAATTGCCATAACTATATTATCCCAGTATTTACCTCTCCTGTATAAAGATTCAGGGATCTTTCCCGTAATCCGGTAACCGGCTTTCTGAGCTGCCGCAAGACTTGTTTCATTGTACTCGCCGACTTTTGCATAAACTGTATGTACATTCAGACTTTCGAAAAGGTATTTGAATATCATCTGAAATGATTTTGATCCGAATCCTTTGCCTCTGTATTTTTTAAATATATCCATTCCCATTTCAGTGCATCTGTTTGTATCATCAAGATCCTGCAGTTTCCAAACGCCAATCACTTTATCAGGAGTTTTATGATAAATGCAATAGACAGTATTGTTTTTATTTCCGGAAATGCTTTCCCACCACTTTATCTGCTGCATTTCTGAAATCAACCTCGGATCCCGGAGCATAAGTACGACAGATTCATCATTATGCTCATGCCGGATAAGCTCAATATCCGATCTTTCGACTACTCTGAATCCGATATCTCCTGACTTTATCATAAATATGTTGTTAAATTTTTAAAACTGAAAATTTTTATTTTAATGATATTGATTATTTGATTGTGTCCCGTGAAATTAAATAAATCAGGAATTTTATGAATTACCATTGCTAATATTGTCATGCCTGAATGTTAATTGAATTTTCGTAACCAAAATATAGAAATATTAAAAAGCAATAAAGTTATAAAATTCACTTAATTTCAATTATGATTCAGTCAGTAAAAATAACCCGGATTATAAAAGAGCAGACAGAAAAATACTATTTTCTATTTATGAGATTTGAGAGTTCAGTAAATGCCAGTCTGACTGAAAAGAGATCCATTGTTCTGAAATGCTCATCATGTGAAATTTTCCTGAGAAATAATATACTGACAATTAATGTGCCGACAGCTACAAATGGAAGTACCAGACCGGTTCCATTAACTCCGTAAAGATTGATCAGTATCAGTGAAAATATTACAGATAATATCATTGATGTGACAGAGGTTATTAGAATGTAGTTGTACCTGTTGTATGCAAGGATGATCAGCGAGCAGAACATTACTGCCGGCCATAGTAAAATTGTAATTGAAAAATATTTTAATATGATGACCGAATCAGCAAATTTTTCGCCAAACATTATTGATATGATCGTATCTGCAAAAATAAAAGTAAATACACTCAATAGAATTCCAATGATAACATATACATAGAATATCAGACTTATCTTTCTGACACTGCTGACTTCGGGTTTTTTTGCATATCTTAGAAGAACCGGCATGAACGTATAGCTGACTCCCTGCACGACAGTCAGCAGTATAAGATATATTTTATTGGATGCATTGTATAATCCGACCGCCTGCTCGGTAAGGAATATTCCCGTGCAGAATATTATGAAAGATGAAGTTATGCCTTCTGCTTTATTTGCTAAACCGAGTTTGTAAGCTTCCTTTAGTGTATGTAAATTTTCCCGGATACTTAAATTTATCCTTATATGATTTTTTTTAATGTATGGTACAAACAAAAATAAAGAAGTTACCGCTGCCTGGATGACTGAAAAAATGATCAGCAGGGTTACTGAACTGTGATTAATGAAAATGAAAAATATCAGACCGGCATATACAATCTGTCCTGCCAGTTCGGAA
>JAGPCH010000173.1 GCA_018058125.1 Ignavibacteria bacterium
TTCTGCACGGAGAATTCGGATCAGAAAATTTTAAAAATAATTATCTGAATTTAGCTTCCGAAGAATTTAAAAAATATTTTGGTTTTTATTCTTCGACTCTGATACCTCCGACATTTATATTTGACAATGAGTATATTGATGAAGTAAAAAAAAATAATATAAAACTTATCCAATCTTCAAACAGACTTGTCACTACCGATGGCAAAAGATACAAATACCCATATCTTCAGAACAGAAAAGGACTATACTGGTCCATCAGAAATGCAAGACTTGATCCGCATGTATCTTACGGGTTTGATCATTTACAGTGTCTTGATTCGATCGAAAAAGCTTTTAAGTATGATCTTCCTGCGGTTATAGATTTTCACAGAGTTAATTTTGCAGGCAGCTTTGATCCAGCATACAGATCAGATACATTAAAAGAATTGTCATTACTTTTAAAAAGTATACATAAGAAATGGCCTGATTCACAATTCATACATTCTCAAAATTTAAATGAAATACTATGGCAACAAAAAACCAAATAAATTATCTGGAGATAAATAAAGATCTGATAAAAGAGCCAGTGCTTATAGTTGGTTCCAAATTGTACGATTATGATAAGGAGGATATAAGGAAATATCTCAATAACACCGGTCTGAAGGATATTACCGGGATAGATCTTTTTGAAGGAGAAGGTGTAGATCATGCAGTGGACATTACTGATACAGAATCTGAGTTTATAAAAAGTCATCGTGATTTTTATTCAACAATTATTTGCATGGAAATACTTACTAATGTACTTAATCCTTTTACAGCTGCAGAGAATATTAAAAGCATGCTGAAAAAAGGAGGCAGCGCAGTCTTTTCCGAATGCTTTGTAAGGAAAATTTCGAAGATGCCGGTAGATCTGTGGAGATTTACTTATGACGGAACTAAGCAACTTTTTTCAGGTCTGGAATTTATTGATAATAAAGCAAGGATCTCATTTACAAGAGATAAAGATGGAAATCTGTCAGACCTGCCTCATTCTTTACCTCAGGTTCTTCATGACAGACACATGGATGAATCAATGATCGGATATATGCTTAGAAGAATTCACAGAAAATATTTTGCAAAGGGTATTTTTAAATTATCAAGATTGATACCTGAGACAACTATTTATTCAGTTGCTAAAAAACAATAAATGGCTGAAGTCTCAATTATAACTCCGATTTACAACGGATCGAAGACATTACAGGAAACATATGAAAGTGTTATAGGGCAGGATCACAAAGACTGGGAATGGATACTGTTTGACGATGGCAGTAATGATAATACTCAGACAATAGCACGCAAATATTCTGAAGAACATCCGGGGAAAATTTTTTATTATGAACATACGGATAATAAAAATTTCGGAACTGCTTACACCAGAAACAGAGCCATAGAAAAATCTCAGGGAGAATTCATAGCTTTTATAGATCAGGATGATATATGGTATAAAGAAAGACTGACACATCAGCTTGGCATTATAAAGAATCATAAAGAATGCGCCATGATATGGAGTCCGGCTCTTTACTGGTATGAGGACAGAACTTTTGAGCAACCGGTTTTAATTGATAATATAAAGATCAATTCCGGTATTTATAAACCTGGTGAACTTGTAGAACTTTTTCTGAATGATCTGAGATCCACACCGCTGCCAAGTGCAAGTATTATAAGAAGAATATACTTTGATAAAGTGAGCGGGTTTGAAGAATCAGTCAAAGGATCCGAAGATGTAGTTCTTTGGATTAAGACAGGTGATAAATTTGATATTTATTTTGATGATAAAATTATAGTAAAATACAGAAAGCATTTTGATTCTACTTTGAGACGGGAGCACAGGAGCGGTAAGATGAATGAATGGAATCTTATATTTTATAAATGGGTGATAGATTTCATAAAGAAAAGTAATTATAATAAAAATATTCTGAAAGATTATGAATTTACTTATTACACCTGTCTGAAAAAAATAGCAGCGAGAGAAGGTTATTTTGGCAGCCGGAAAAAACTTATTAATGAACTGAATAAGTTTCCTGAATTAAAAAAAAAGTACGGAAAGGATTTCGTACTCGATCTGATCTTACCTTTTAGCATAGCTTCAAAAATATCCGCAAAATTCAGATTTGTCTGGTTTAAATAATATATTGAATAAAGTCAGAACATCAATCATTCCGGAAACTCAAAGGTTTGCATATACATCAGCAGATAAGGAAATCAACTATAAAGCAATATGTATTTTTGCAGCTACAGGTTTCTTTCTTGGGGAAGACACTTACTTCAAAAACATGACTGCTCTGCAGCCGGCTACTGATTATGAAATTGATAACAGAAATATTATATCGGGATCTGAAAAATACTGGTACTGGCATAATGAACCTGCCGAAACAACTTCAAAGCAGACCACTGAAGAATTTGCTCATTTGTTTGAAAAGATATGTAATGAAAAGCTCTCAGGTAAACGAGTTATTCTTCCCTTGTCAGGAGGACTTGACAGCAGAACGCAGGCAGTTGCATTACCTGATAATTATAGTGTCAGTTGCTATTCATATAAATTCCAGAACAGTTTTGATGAAACAAAATACGGCAGAAAGATCTCTGAAGTAAGATCTTATCCTTATTCCGAATATGTAATTAAGAATGGATATCTGTGGAATTGTATTGAGGAGCTTGCCGGGATAAACAACTGCTATGCTGATTTTACCAGTCCGAGACAAATGGCAGTGATAAAAGAAGTTGATAAACTTGGAGATACATTCTTTTTAGGTCACTGGGGTGATGTATTGTTTGATGATATGGGAGTAGAGGATGGTTTAAATCAAGAGGAGATCACTAAGGTTGTTTTAAAAAAAATAATAAAAAAAGGCGGTTCGGAACTGGCAGAATCATTATGGGTAAGCTGGGGACTTGAAGGCAGCTTTCAGACTTATCTTAAAGAACGGCTTTCAAAATTGCTTGATGATATAAAAATAGAAAATGCAAATTCAAAGATCAGAGCATTCAAGTCAATGTACTGGGCACCGAGATGGACAAGCGCAAACTTAGATATATTCAGCAGTTATAAACCTGCTGTACTTCCTTATTATGATGATGAAATGTGTAAGTTTATCTGCAGAGTACCTGAAAAATATCTGGCAGGCAGAAAGATACAGATAGATTACATTAAACTTAAGAATCCGGATATTGCTAAGATATCCTGGCAGGATTATGATCCAATGAATCTGTATAATTATAAAAAATTTGATTCAAAGTTCAGACTTCCTTTAAGAGCGGTTAAAAAAGGGAAGAGAATTCTAAAGGAAAAATTGTTGAAGGAGAAACTCATACTAAGGAACTGGGAAATCCAGTTTAAGGGAAAGGAAAATTCATTTCAACTTGAATCTCATTTATTCGATAATAGTAAATTCAGCGAATTCATTTCAAAGGATCTTGTGAAAAATTTCTATGATAAATTTTTAGAAGAAGATGTAAAATATTCGCATCCGGTAAATATGCTGCTTGTACTTTCAATGTTTATTAAAAATGAAAATAGAATATATCAGAAACTATGAAGGTAGCAGTTTATTCAGGAAATATACCATCTACGACTTTCATAGAAAATTTGATAAAAGGTCTGGAGAAAAGCGGGATCGAAGTCTTCTTGTTCGGTAAGAAAAAAGGTAATGTCAGTTACGGGAAAAATGTAAAAGTATATCCAACGCCCTCCGGTCAGATAGCATTGATGTTTTTTATCTTTCAGCAATCCCTGAAATTAATTTTGAAAGATGCCGGAAAATTTTCAAAAGCTTTTAGTTTGATAAAGAAAAAAAATAAAAGTACGGGGGCAATATTAAAAAACATGGGAATGATACTACCGGTACTGAACCACAAGCATGATATATTTCATATACAATGGGCTAAGACTGTTTATCAGAATCCCGAATTGTTTGAACTTCTGGACAGTAAAATAATATTGAGTCTTCGCGGCGCACATATAAATTACTCTCCGCTGACTGATGAAAAACTCGCAAATGCCTACAGAAAATATTTCCCTGTCATAAACGGTTATCATGCCGTATCAGAGGCGATTAAAAAAGAGACTGTAAAATACGGTGCTGATGAAAAAAGTATAGAGGTAATTTATTCAAGCGTAAGCCAGGATCTGTTAAAATTGAAAAATGAAAAGGATCCGGATAATTCTGCGATTGAGATTGTTTCAATAGGCAGATTTCACTGGAAGAAAGGTTATCATTATGCGCTCGACACAATGAAAATATTAAAGGAGAAGAATGTAGATTTCTATTACACTATAATTGCTCAGGGAAAAATTCCAGAAGAAATTTTATTTCTTCTGGAAGAATACAAACTTTCAGATAAAGTTAAAATAATTCCGGGAATGAAGTTTGAAGAGTTGATAAAAAAACTGATACAATCAGATCTTCTTATTCTTCCAAGTGTAGAAGAGGGAATTGCGAATGTTGTGCTGGAATCAATGGCAGCAGGTATTCCCGTTGTATCAACAGATTGCGGGGGAATGAATGAAGCAGTTAAAGATAATGTAAACGGATACATAGTCAATTCCAGAAAACCCGAATTAATGGCGGAGAAAATTATGACTTACCTGAATTCGGATAATAGCAGCAGAAAGGATATGACAGAAAGTGCAAGGAAAACTATTAAGGAGAAATTCTCTCCGGAAAGGCAGATCAGGGAATTC
>JAGPCH010000174.1 GCA_018058125.1 Ignavibacteria bacterium
CCGCCGGTTTCAACACCGATCTCTGATATGATCTTCTTTGCCGCATCACGAAGTTCCTGATACTGCTTATCACTCAATGTCTGTGACGGCGCTACAGTAATGGAATCTCCGGTATGCACTCCCATCGGATCAAAATTTTCTATCGAACAGATCACAACAAAGTTGTCATTGACATCTCTCATTACCTCAAGCTCAAATTCTTTCCATCCTATCAGTGACTCTTCTATCAGAACTTCATTGGTAGGGGATGCGTCAATTCCGCGGTTTACTATTGTTTCAAACTCCTCTATGTTGTATGCAATACCGCCGCCTGTGCCGCCAAGTGTAAATGAAGGACGAATTATCATCGGAAAACCTGTTTCTTCTGCAAACTCCTTTGCTTCAGAAAATTTATGTATGAATTTTCCTTTAGCCACATCAAGTCCGATCTTTATCATTGCATCGTGAAAAAGTTCACGTGACTCGGCTTTTCTGATAGAATCAACTTTCGCTCCGATAAGCTCTACATTATATTTTTCCAGAATCCCTTTTTCATAAAGATCCATTGCTGCATTCAATGCAGTCTGCCCGCCCATTGTCGGTAGAATGGCATCGGGTTTTTCTTTTTGAATTATTTTTTCAATATAATAGCTTGTAATGGGCTCTATGTATGTAGCGTCGGCAATCTCCGGATCTGTCATGATGGTTGCGGGATTGGAGTTGATAAGCACCACTCTGTATCCTTCTTCTTTCAGCGCTTTCACAGCCTGTGTACCGGAATAATCAAATTCGCATGCCTGCCCAATGACAATCGGTCCGCTGCCTATGATTAATATTGTCTTTAGATCAGTTCGTTTTGGCAATTTAAACTAAGATGAAATGAATTTAATGAATGATAAACTATGGTAAACTCAATGAACTCCGTTTGACGTAACTTTCTTTGATGTAATTTTTTTCCGCATATCTTCTTTTACTTCTTTCTCATGTTTCTTTATTACTTTTTTTACAAAAGCATCCTGAATGTTTATTTTCTCAAATGGATCTTCCGAGATCATTAATAATTCTTCTTTCTTTGAATAATTTCCGTTGCTGCCCATGACCCAGGTTTTTGAAGTATCGGTAAGATACATTCTGAGGATTTCTATTACATCTTCCTTTATCCTGATATTTTCTATGGGAAACAATGTTTCTACCCGCCGGTCAAAATTTCTCTGCATAATATCAGCGCTTCCAATATATAAATGTGAATTTCCGTTGTTGTGAAAATAATATGCGCGGCTGTGTTCCAGGAATCTTCCTACGATACTGTAAACATTTATATTATCACTCAGATCTTTTACTTTAGGTCTTAGTCTGCACATCCCTCTGGTAATAAGATCGATCTTTACGCCGGCTTTGGATGCCTGATAAAGTCTCATTATGACTTCTTCATCCGCAAGAGAATTATTCTTAAATAAAATGTATCCGTTATTATTTTCCTTATGGGATTTGATTTCATCATCTATCATTTTCAGCATCTTCCTTCTGAGATTCAAAGGCGCAACCAATAGTTTCTTATAACTTCTTTGCTTTGAATATCCTGTCAGATAATTAAACAAATGTGAAGCATCTTTGCAGAAATCCTGATCTGCGGTGAAAAGTCCGAAATCAGTATAAAGTCTTGAAGTAGCGGAATTGTAATTTCCTGTACTCATATGAAGATAGCGCTTCATTCCCTTTTCCTCTTTTCTTACGACAAGAGCCATTTTGCAGTGAGTCTTAAGACCTGATACACCGTAAATTACATGCACACCTGCGTTCTCAAGTGATTTTGCCCATATGATATTATTCTCTTCGTCAAAACGGGCTTTAAGCTCTACTACCGCCGTCACCTGCTTTCCGTTTTCCGCAGCTTCTATAAGCGATTGTATGATCGGAGAGTCACCGCTTGTCCTGTATAATGTAAGCTTGATTGCATATACATTCGGGTCTTCTGCTGACTGAGCAATGAATTCGCATACTGAAGAGAAAGAGTAAAACGGATGATGAAGAAATACATCATGATCCGATATTGTCTTGAAAAAATTATCCTCTTCTCTGAAATATGAAGAGATCCTTGGAGTAAACCCTTCATACTTTAACTCTCTTTTTTCAATTTTACTTAACACCATGAGATCACCGAGATTAAGCATCCCTTCAACTTTATAGATCTCATTGTTTTCCGCCTGAAGTTTGTTCTTGAGAAAATTCAAAAGCTTTTCAGGCATGTTTATATCAACTTCAAGACGAACAAGGATTCCCAGTCGTCTTTTCTTCACTTCCTCTTCAATAAGTGTCAAAAGATCGCCTGCTTCTTCTTCTTCAAGTTCAAGATCCGCATTACGCGTGATCCTGAAAGAAAAACAGTCAATGGCGTTCATTCCGGTGAATAGTTTTTCTGCATTGGCTTTTATGATCTCTTCAAGAAGAATGAAATTATTCTCTTCATCATTTTCGAGTGAATAAAATCTTGATATATTATTCGGGATCTGAATTACACAAACTTTTTCCCCTGCATCCTTTCTGTCAGGATCCTCAAGTAAAATTGCAAGTGCAAGACTTCTGTTGATCAAATTCGGGAATGGATGTACATTATCAATAGCAAGGGGAGTCAGCACCGGAAATATCTCATCTTCAAAATAATTATCCACTCTTGCTCTTTCCTCTTCGCTTAGTTCATCATATTTAAAAAATTTAATGTCATTCTTTGCAAGCTCGGGTATGATCTCATCATTGAATATCTTATGTTGTTCGTCGATCAGTGGAGTAAGTGTTTCATATATCTGATCTCTTTGCTGCTGTGCAGACATTCCGTCAGTTGTAAGTTCATTTACATTACTCTTTACCTGACGCTTCAGACCTGCAACGCGGATCATGAAAAATTCATCAAGATTATTGCTGAATATTGAAAGAAATTTAACCCTTTCAAGAAGAGGCTGTGTCAAATCTTTTGCCTCTTCAAGTACTCTTTTATTAAATTCTATCCAGCTTATCTCACGATTAAGAAAATATTCTGTTTTTGTTTTTATCATAATTTTTATAATTCGAATTTACTCTTTATAAGATTTAGTTTCTATGAAAAACTATATACTTCTTTAACCTCAGATTGTAACTTCAATCAGTCATTGTAATGATCCACTTCCGATAATTAATAAATGGTCAGCAAATCAATTTGCAATATAATTTTTGCAAAGACTTTAATAACTGACTTGAAAAGGATAACTAACTTTTAAATCTTTGCTAAACCCCAAGTTCATTAATTTTAAATAAAACAAGGACCTATGGGGAATATAAAAAACATATATTCAGCACTTCTTCTAATTACTGTTTCTTTCTTTTTATACTCATTCTCTCTCTTCAATTCGGAAGAAAAAAATTTACCTCAAAATATTACAGATCTAGATCCGGAAACTGTCAACTGGCTCGCAAGAGTTGACTCTGCAGGCGGATCCGTATCTGACAGCGTGATCGAAGCAGTTGACGATTATATAAAAGAAATAAAAGGTTTGAAATATCAGACTGTCAGCATCAGAAATAAAATCATCCGTGAGAACTGGTTCTGCGGTGATTTCAATTCTGCATTTGTCCCGTTTTTCAGAAACGCTGATGAGTCTTCCGCAATTATTGGTTTTTATAAAGACCAGAACAATAACTATGAACAGCTTGATTATTCTCAGACCGGAGAATTCAGCGGGCTCAAGGGAAACGGATCTGACAGATATATCAATACAGGTATTAATCCATCAGCCGTAAATGAGTTTCAGAAAAATGACATTCATTTTATGATCTACAGCATGTCGGATTCGGCTGATGCAGGCAGGATGGGCAGCAGGGGATCCTCAGGCAGCGGTTTGTATTTTTATCCGAAATATATAAATGGGAATTCTTATTTTAATCTTAACAGTAATGTTGAATCTTCAGCAACTCTGCCTTCTGCAAACGGATACATAATGTTTCAGAGAACTTCTTCATCCAATCTGAATTCGTATTATAATAATTTTCTAATTAATACTGTCCAGAGTAACTCAAACTTAAAACCTGATGTACCTTTAACAATAGGTGCATTTAATAACAACGGAAATGTCTCAGGGTACATGAAAATGAGACTCGGAGGATATTCAATCGGCGCAAGCCTCAGCGCTGCTCAGCAGGCTATTCATTATAATGCTGTAGTGAGACTTATGAACAGGCTTGAAAGAGTAAATCAAACTTCAGGCATTGCTGATTTTAAATCCAGGCTATTTACTTTTACCGGTAAAAATCTGGTAATTAATTACCGGACCTATGAAGAAGGTTTTCTGCAGTTTGAATTGCAGGATCAGGATGGTAATCCAATTCCGAATTTTACGATCGATGAATGTCCTGTGATCTCAGGTGATGAGATCACAAGGGAAGTAAGCTGGCAGCAGGGAGTAACTCTTGATGATCTCGTCAATACTCCGGTATATCTAAGAATTAAAATGCAGAATGCTGATCTATATTCACTCCGGTTTACAAATCCCTTAGCTAATGTTGACAGCTCCGTCGCGGGATTCAAAGCAGGTACATACAAACAGTTTTTTGCCGATACTCTGATGTTCAGTAACAATATACCTGCTCTGAGAAAAATGCATTGACCCGTTAAAGAACCTCAGCCGGTTCTGTCTCCTGAAATGCCGTGGGAAGGAAATTTACTCATTACTACATACAGTAATATTGCT
>JAGPCH010000175.1 GCA_018058125.1 Ignavibacteria bacterium
CAGTATAATTGTTTATGGCAGTACAAGTACCGGCTGGATATATGACATTGTTATTTCAGTAATTATTTTTCTGATTTCTTTTGTTGTATTTTTAGTATTGAATATGGCTTCAAGAATGGAAAAAATTCTGACTCCGAGCCGAGTGCAGATAATTACGAAAATTTCGGGATTATTTGTAGCAGCTATCGCAATAGAAATTATTATAAGAGCGGTATCAGGTTTGCTTAAAGCTCAATAAAAATTTTTTACTTTTTTAAAGTTTTCAGATCATCCATTTCTAAAACATTTCTTAGCACTTCTTCATAAGGAACAGGTTTGATCTTTATGCTACCGGTAAAAGGATGATCAAGATTAAGGATCAGAACAATAATTATGGCATTGGTAAGTGCAAAGAGTGAAGTCATAGCTGCCTGTACTTTAAAATTTCTCGTTCCGAAAAACAACGAAAACCCTACAGAAGTAAGCGCACCAATCAGAATAACTGTCCAGATCACAACAGGTATATGATTCTGTCCGCTTAAAATTCTGAGTCTCCTGTACTGCGTCACTTCATCCAGTCTGGAAACGGATTCTGCATAAAACATCTTTTCTTTTTCCGTTTTAAGCGAGTCCATGCTGACATAGACATTCCATAGATCAAGAAGTACTTTCCTGGTTCCCGGATTCCTTTTGTCTTCATCAAGGAGAGGCCAGTCAACATCAATTACTTTTCTTAAATATAGAATTACATTTTCTTTGATCTCCCTTCTGTATTGTTCGGGAAGTCCGTCACTGTTAAGATAAAGATCCTGCATAAGATTAGCCTCCTTGTCACATATCGCCTGCGCAGAATTGTATTCCTGCCATGATGCATACACTACAAAAGCTATCAGCACTGCATATATTAGTCCCAGCGCATTAAACAAAAATCCTCCTACTTCATGATTTTCCCTGAAGGATTCCCAATCCACTTTCCTTCTTACAATAAGCAAAGCTATAAATGAAATGGAAGAGCTGATCAGAATAGCGGCAAGGATCATTATAAAAACCGGCAGATTTAAAAAACTATTTAACATATGAGAAATTCATTTTGAATTGGTATTAATGATTAATTCGAGTTTTCAATAAATCTTGCAATTTCAATAAAAGCATCAGGTTGTATCTTTACGTTTCCCGAAAAAGGATTATCCAGATTTGCAATCAGCAGAATTATAAGAATATTTGTAATTACAAATAATGATGTCATTAAAGCCTGAAGCCGGAAACTTTTCATTCCAAAAAATAAAGAAAATCCTACAGAGGTAAGAGCTCCGATCAAAATTACTGCCCACATTATCGAAGGTATATGATTCTGACTGCTTAATATTCTGAAACGTCTGTAATCAGTAAGGTCATTCAGTCTGTAAAGTGATTCTTTGAAAAGAATATGTTGCTTTTCATCCATTTCTTTATCCATACTTTCATATATCTTCCATATCCGGAGTAGTTTTTGTCTTGAAGAAGGATTGGCTTGCTCCTTATCCAGAAGCGGCCAGTCATTATTAATTACATCATCAATATAAGAAAGTATTTCCGATCTTAAACGAGGCTGATATTCTTCAGGGAGTCCTTTACTTAATAAGTACAAACCCTGAAGCATATTAGCTTCCATCTCACAATTTTTCAGTGATGTGTTATATTCTTCCCAAGTTGCAAATACAACAAATGCTATCAGCGCTGCATATATAAGACCAAGTGCATTGAAAAGGAATCCCCCGACTTCATGATTCTCTTTGAATGATTCCCATCCATGACGTCTTCTGATCAGAACTAATGTTAAAAATGAGAATCCGGATCCTAAAGTGACGGTTATCAAGAAGACAAGAAGTACAGGTAATTCGAGAAAACTATTGATCATTTAAAATAACATTTTAATTATTTGATTTTAATTCGAGCACCCTTTTCTTTTCTGCTTTGGTAATAAATGCTACGGCTATAAGAATAAACAATAAGGAAATCCAGTCTTCCTGTCCGGGAAATCTCCCTCCGAAAAAATAAAAACTGATCAGTGTAGCTGCAGTACCAGCTATCAAAGAAGTTAACCTGTTTACCAGTCCGGCAAAAGTAGCAGTTCTTCCTTTGAACATAAATATAAATACTGAGAAGAATGCCACTGCTCCAAAAGCTGTACCTGCTAATACCGCCATATTCCAGGAAGGTGAAGGCTCTTTGAATGCATTGATAAATTCAGTGACCTGCTGAAAATCCCAGCCGAATAGTTCTTTTGAATTATAAACAATTACACCGGCAGTCAGCATTGTAACAGTTGCTGCTATCTGCTCTATAGCAAAGAAACCTTTGTTGTCCTGCTTTATCCCTTTGCCTCTTGTATTCTTGTAATAATTCATTATATAGATCCTGATGAAATAAGCAATTATATAACATAATAATATTACTACAGCCGCAGTATTATATATAAAATCAAAACCTCCGTCTTTTCCGGAAAAAATGTTTATACCGACAGCAATTAATGCAAACACTACTGCAATGTTTTCCTCAAAATAAACTTTCTTCTTAAGAATACCTTTTCTGATCTGTATAGCATCAACTATCCTGCTGATAATGATCACACTCCCTCTCATTATTACCATCGCTACCATAACTGATATAGGAAGCGAATACATCAATGTAGTTGTCGGGATCACAACAGCTGTACATATTCCGGATGGGATTATATAGAGATATTCCTCTGGTATGTTCATCCCGAGAAAACTTATTATTCTGTTTGACTGGAATTTATACCATTTCAAAAGAAACACGACAAATAAAGCAATGAGATTTCCTCCGACAGTACTGTAAACAAGATAATACATATCCGGCATGCCCGAACCGAGAAAATACTTTACGCTTACTCCTGTTATCACATAGAAAATAAAATAACCTATGCACAACTGTAACAAACGTCCGGTACTGCCATCTTCTGTTTTTATCATTTTATGAATGTAATAATATTTAGGTTTTCAAATATAACATATATAAGTTAACATATGAAGTAGATTAAAGCCGTATAAAGTAATAATCCTGTACTGCTTATAAGGATATGAAATTTGCCTCCCTTTTTTCCAAACGGCAATATCAGCATTGAAAGCAAAGACAGACTGCATATAATAAAATTCAGAGAAGATAATTCTTCGAAAATCAAAATTAAAACTAAATTAATAATGACAACTGCGAACATTAACTGATGAAGCTTTTTAGGAAGGTAGATTTTTTGAAAATATAAAAGAATTCCGGTAATATAATTTATGGCGTAAAACAATAACCCTGTTATAAATAAAATTCCGATCTTCAATAATTTAAGTTTGCTTTTTTTTAATGCTGAAATTGTTTCCGAAAGTATCTGTAAATGCCAGCTCACTGACACTTTTTCTCTGCGAAGATTTCCAGTCAATTGACGGGCGTTTCATTTCCGGATCCGTGTATCCCATTCTGAATATTGCCATCATTTCAAATTCCTTAGGTACATTCAGCAGATCAGATATCGCTTTCCAGTTATCAGGGATCTCTCCCGGAGTCGAGATGAACTGCATTCCCATTCCGATTGCTGTCGTGCAAAGCCATAAGGTCTGTATAACGGCACCCATAGAAATAACCGAATAATATCCGGATAGCTCTTCTTTTTTATATTCGTCTTTAGTAAGAAGTATTGTAAAAAGCAGCGGCGATGTTTCTACAAGTTTTTTCTCGTCATTACCCAAAATCCTCGAAACTTTGAATTTAGATATTACTTTCCCGCCTGCTTCCGATAAAATGTTTTTTGCAAAGGGTTTTAAAATTGCCGGCAGATGATCAATATGAATTCCATCTTTTGTTTTTTCAATTTCCTCTTCTGTGAATCTGAAATATTTACTGTACTGTTTCCAGAATCTGCCGTCATCCATTAAAGTCGTCATAGAATCACCTGCTATCTTTGCAATCTTTTTAATTATTTTTTGATCTTCGGTCAGTATAAATCTCCACGGTTGCGAATTGAAATGACTCGGTGAATGCGATGCCATATTCACCAGCAACTCTTTATGTTCGTCCGATATTTTTTTATCTGCAAATGCAGTGTTGGTCGTTCGTCGGTTTTTTATGGCTTCGAAGAGATCCATTTTGTCAGTTAGTAGTTAGTAGTTAGTAGTTAGTAGTTAATAGTTAATAGTTAATAGTTAATAGTTAATAGTTAACTTAAGTATTGCATTAAATTTAATATTACAAAACACCAATACCTAATACATAATACTTAAAACCTGATAGTTAGCAATTATTTATAATAGAAAAACAAAAAAAACTCTTCTATGTGCCCTATGTTCCTATGTGGTTACCGGCCGAAGTCGTCGGAGATTCTTCTGATGTCATCTTCATCAGATGGATTATCCGGAAATCTGTGAATCCATATCTCCGCAACGATCCCCCAGTCATCCATTCCTACCAGCCTGTGCCTTGTGCCGAGTTCCATTTCGATAATATCATCGTCATAATAAACACCCATCTCTTCCGGCTGTTCATCGGTCGGACTGGTAAAAATACCTACAGGTCCTTTCACAATTCTCCAGAGCTCAGATCGTCTTTCATGCGACTGCCATGATAGTTTCTTTCCCGGTTCGACTACAAGTATCTTCGGGCTTACATTTAATTTTGAAATATCAAAGGGAAGCTCTATTCCCGAAAAATATATCTCTAAAA
>JAGPCH010000176.1 GCA_018058125.1 Ignavibacteria bacterium
AGGCTGGCAATCTGAAATTGATGACATTGATTTTGCAAGAAAAGATCTCGTGCTTTCCTATGGTAGCTGCAGCTTTGATGAACCTATAGACGACCTGAAATCCTTAAACCTAATAAAATAAATACAACTTATATGTCAGAATACAATTCAATGAAGTCTTTTATAAATACAGATAAAGGATCCGATTTTCCTGTTCAGAATATTCCGTTCGGAATTTTTAAAAGTAAGAATAATCAGACTCCCCGGGCAGGCTCTGCCATCGGGGATTACATTCTTGACCTTTCTGTTTTGCAGAATTCGAATCTATTTTCTGATCCGGTTATAAATGAAAAGAAGGTTTTTTCAAGAGAATATCTCAATGACTTTATGTCTCTCGGGAAAACTATTTGCAACCAGGCAAGAAAGGATATTCAGAATTTACTTGATGAAAATAATCCTTTATTAAGGGATAACGAAAAGCTCAGACAGGAATGTTTAATTCCGGTTTCGGAAACTGAAATGTGCATGCCTGTAAACATAGGCGACTATACAGATTTTTATTCATCAAAACAGCATGCTACAAATGTCGGGATAATGTTCAGAGGAAAAGAGAATGCGCTGATGCCAAACTGGCTGCACATTCCGGTGGCTTATCACGGAAGAGCAAGCTCGGTGGTTTTAAGCGGTACTGATATCGTCCGTCCTAAAGGTCAGACAAAAGCAGATGATGCAGATCTGCCTGCTTTTGGTCCGACTAAGCTTCTTGACTTTGAGCTTGAAATGGGTTTCTTCGTTGGCAAAGGTAATGACCTCGGTAACGCAATTGATGTAAATAAAGCCGGAGAAAATATTTTCGGAATGGTTCTTGTAAATGACTGGAGCGCCCGAGATATTCAGAAATGGGAATATGTTCCGCTCGGTCCGTTTCTTGCAAAGAATTTTGCAACATCAATCTCTCCGTGGATTGTTACACTTGATGCTCTCGAACCATTTAAAACAAAACGTGAAGAGCAGATTCCTGAGGTTCTCCCTTATTTAAAAAATACAGGCGACTGGCTTTTTGACATTAATCTTGAAGTTAAAATTAAAACTAAAAATTCTGAGGAATCTTTCATTATATCCCGCTCAAATTCAAAATATCTGTACTGGGATATCTGTCAGCAGCTTGCACACCATTCTGTCAGCGGTTGTAATATGAGGACAGGTGATCTGCTTGCTTCAGGTACTATCAGCGGACCGGAAAAAAATTCATTCGGAAGCCTTCTTGAACTTACCTGGCGCGGAAGCGAACCTCTTAAGTTTTCCAATGGTGAAGAAAGGAAATTTCTGCAGGATGGCGACACTCTTATTATATCCGGGTTTTGCGAAAAAGACGGAGTAAGGATCGGATTTGGTGAAGTTTCCGGAAAAATATTACCGGCACATTAATCTATGTTAAAACATTTTATACTTGTCTGTTTAGCTTTTACATTATTTTGTATGAACTCCTGCAATGAAGATTCAGACAATAATGTATCTTCCGGAAATAATTTTGATAAAAATTTTACTTACCCGTTGAAAGTAAATTCATACTGGTATTACGGAACGCGGAATTTTGTTTTCAATCTGAGACCGGACTCTATTAATATTTATTTTTCAACTGATACTCTGTATGGTTATGGTAATGCTAATATTAACAATGATACTGTTATAAATTCGGATACTTTAATCCAGCTTCAGAATGTTCATAGTCTTTCAGGTCATGCTAATTCAAGCGTCGAGTTATACAAGCAAACCGATACCGGTCTTGTGAGAGTAGCTTATTATTCCAATGCACCGAATTTCGGACCTTTCAGACAAACAAATAATTTGAATTTTTCATTTAACGGAAACAACTTCAACTCGCTGAATGAGTTGCTTGGATTAGTTAAAGGTGATTATTATCAGAATGATACCGCTTTAATTTATGATGATCCTCCGGTTAAAGTTCTGCAATACCCGTTAGTTGAAAATTCTGAATGGAATATGATAAATACCGGAACAGTCAGTATAAACAAGAAATATCTTAACTTTGAAAATGTCACTGTCAATGCAGGCACATTCTATTGTTTAAAAATAAAAAAGGATTTTTATTATAACTCCTCAGTCCCGGATACGGGAAGTGTATTTTATGATTATTTCTCTGAGTCGGGAATGATAAAAAGAGATTTACTGATAAAAGATGTCAATGTCAGCAACAGTTCGGGTCAGACAATAGGAAAGATAGATATCAAAGAAGAAGCGTTTTTAAATTTGTATAATATTGCAAGATGATATTCTTAACAACAGCTTTTTTCTCAGCATAAAATTTAAAGAAAATAATGAAAAACGAAAAAGTAAGATTAACTCAAATGGTAACAACTGCCGGATGCGCGGCAAAGATTTTTCCGGATATACTTTCTGAAACTCTCAAAGACATTAACTGGGCGACAAATGAATATGTACTTGTTGGTTTTGAAGGAAAAGATGACGCAGGTGTATATAAGATCAGTGATAAACTTGCTCTGATTCATACTACTGACTTTTTTACTCCTGTGGTTGATGATCCGTATGTCTTCGGACAGATAGCCGCCGCTAATGCATTAAGTGATGTGTATGCAATGGGGGGTGTTCCGATAAACGCTCTGAATATTCTCGCATTTCCTCAGAAAGAGGATCTGAGCATTCTTAAAGAAATTCTAAAAGGCGGCTCGGATAAAATAAATGAATCAGAAGCCGTGATTATTGGCGGACATTCAATTGACATTACAAATATTGTTTACGGAATGGCAGTCACCGGTACTATTGATCCGGATAAGATCAAAGGAAATAATTCTGCAAAGCCCGGTGACAAACTAATTTTGACCAAACCGCTCGGAACAGGTCTTCTCAATAATGTGATCAAGTTTTCCTCACTCGATGACAAGACATACAATATTCTCATTTCTTCTATGACAAGATTAAACAAAAATGCTTCCGAATGCATGGTCAGATTAAATGCCAATGCCTGTACGGACATTACAGGATTCGGTCTTGCCGGACATTCAATGCAAATGGCTAAGGCGAGTGGTGTCGTTATTAAATTTGACATGAAAGAGTTACCGGTGTTTGACGGAACTGATGAGGCAATTAAAGAAAATTATCTGACACGGGGAGATAAGTCAAATCGTGATTATACAAAAAATGCAGTTCATTCTTTAGGTACGGTTAATAAAAATTCAGAGCATATTGCATTTGATCCTCAAACCTCCGGCGGACTTCTGATTTCCGTTCCGGCTGAATATGCTACAATGCTTATTCTCGAACTCGAAAAAGGTGGTGATATTTTCTCAAAGATTGTCGGTGAAGTCATTGAACCTTCAGAAGAATATAAATCGGGTTCGGTAATTTTTAATTATCTGTAATCCGGAAAATCAAATATGAAATTTAACACTTCCAAAGAACTTTTTGATTTTATCCGTTCGGCTGACACTTCAGAATTTCCTTCCTTAAAAACCATACTGGAAAATTATAATACACCAAAGCTTCCGGTAGATAATATCCTGTCTGAAATTAAGAAAGATCCGGATAACGTATTATTGATTGATGCCCGTTCGGAAAAAGAATATGAAGATACATCACTCCCCTGTTCCGTTAACTTTCCTGTGCTGACCAATGAAGAGAGACATAATACCGGACTGGTTTATAAAAAGTATTCACAAACCGCGGCTGTGTGGCTTGCAGTGCAGTATGCTTTGCCTAAAGAAACTGATCTGATATTTTTTTTAAAATCACACAATGCTTCCGGTAAAGATATATTTGTTTACTGCTGGAGAGGCGGCGGACGAAGCGGCTATCTTGCTAAAATGATCACTGATGCCGGATACAATCCTAAAGTTCTGTCGGGAGGATACAAAAATTACAGAAGAGCGGTAAATGGATTTTTTTCAAATAATGAATTTCCATACGGGATACTTGAGCTATCAGGTATGACCGGATGCGGCAAGACCGAGCTTCTTAAACTCCTGTCCGGTAAACTTCCCGTCCTAGATCTTGAAGATGCTGCTAAACATTATTCCAGTCTTCTTGGACATATCCCCTATGAGATCAATGACACAGCACCTGTTAAGAATCAAAGTTCTTTTGAGAATAATTTATTTTCACAGATCTCTCTTAATAATTTAATAAATGTCGGCGGTACGTTTGTAGCGGAAAGTGAAAGTAAACGCGTCGGGAAGTTTCAGGTTCCGAAGATCATCTATGATAAACTCATCACAGCTCCGTCTGTAAGAATAATATCTTCAATGAATTGCAGAGTTGACAGAATAGTAAAGGATTATTTCGGATCTGATCTAAGAGGTATTGAACCAATGATAAAAGTTTTAACAGAAAGAAAAAGTTTTTTCAGACAGCAGCTCAGCGCAGAAGTCTTTAATGAACTGATCCGTCTGCTTCAAAAGGAAAGAGTACATGAGTTTACCGAGATAATGATGAGAGAATATTATGATAAAAAATACAGAGTAAAAGATAAGATAATAATAGCTGAAGTTTCTTCCGATGACAGCTCAAAAGCAGTAGAAGAGATTTCTCAGATATATCTGAAATTGATCAGATAAAAACTTTTTTTGGTTCGTTCCCAAACTGTCCGCCTTATGTAATGTCCTGCTCTCTTTCACGCTCGTTCCCA
>JAGPCH010000177.1 GCA_018058125.1 Ignavibacteria bacterium
TTGGCTTCCTGATCTCGATAAATGGGCGAAGATAATCAGTCATTTTCTCAAAGATGACGGATTCTTTTATATAGCTGAAATGCATCCGTTTGGATATGTCTTTGATAATTCATCAGAAGTAAAAGATCTCGAGGTTAAATATCCTTATTTCAAAAAACCCGAACCGCTTGTGTTTGCAGAAGACGGAACTTATGCAGACATTAATGCAAAGAAAACCAATAAGACAACCTATGAATGGACGCACAGTCTGTCGGATATTTTTATGGCGCTTATGAATTCGGGACTGAAGATAGAGTTTTTTCACGAACACCCGTTCACTGTCTGGAAACAATTCCCCTGGATGAAAAAAGGCAGTGACAGGTATTACAGAATGGATGAAGAAATTCCGTTGCTGTTTTCGCTGAAGGCAGTAAAGTAAAATTTAAATTTATTTCATTTTTCACAAAGTATTAAAAACCAAATAATAAAAAACCGGATTTGAATTTTCAGATCCGGTTTTTTGATTTAAAATTCTGCAAACATTTTTTTCACTTCAGAAAACTTCCCGGCGATAAACTTTCATCTACAATAGTTGTAACTTCATTTCCCAAAGCAAAATATTTCTTCAATTAAACAATACGCGACTGCTCCGGACTAACTTCCCAGTATATAACTCACAACTTCATCCTTACTCAGCTTCAGTGCCTCATTCACAATTGCTTCATATTTTTCTTTACTAACATTTTCCTTTAATTTGCTTTTGTTCTCGTCAGCAAGTTTAAGCTGTACTTTACCGATTGGATTATACTGCCCATCTGTCAGAGTTTTTAAGAAAGTATAATATCTCAGTGAGGATTCATGATCTTTCATGCCAAAATAAGCAAGTCCAAGTCCGTGTATATTTGTAGCAAGGAAATATTCATTTCCGTTTTCTCTGCCAAGAAGAATTGATTCTTTGTGATGTGCTATTGCTTTTTCATATTCGCCTTTCTTTTCCAGAGTCTGACCGATAAGCTGTAAAACGGCTATGAGGTTGCTTTTGTATTCGTATTCCCTCAGGATCAAAAGCGATTCATTAAACATTTTAATAGCATTATCATAATCTTCTTTTCCGAAATAAATATTACCAAGATTAATTAAATTTATAGAGAGTATAAATTTGTCATCAAGTTCAGTTGCAATTGCCATGCTTTCTTCATTATAAAAAAGAGCTTTCTCGAAGTTTTTTCTTTTTTGTTCGAATACAGACAGACTTGCAAGAGTCCTTGCTGTCTGAGAATAATCTTTTAATTCTCTGTAAATGTCAAGAGATTCCAGCCGGTATTTAAGCGCAAGCTCATTATCATTGTCAGCGACAGCCATATATGAAAGGTTATAAAGCACATTTGCAGTATTTCTTTTAAGATTTAATTCTTTGACAAGTGAGAGAGCTTCTTCGTATGCTTCTTTTGCTTCTTTAAGTCTGGCAGGGTTTAGATTTATAATAACGCCGAGAGAATTCTGACATTCTGATATTCCCACTTTGTCATTTAATTTTCTGAAAATTATCAAACTGTCCTTAATGAATTTTTCAGCGTCCGGTATTTTCCCTACGTTATTAAACATTAATCCTGCAGAGTAATAAATTTTTGCTTTATTTATTTCCGATATTTCCGAAAGGTCGGATTCCAGAACTTTCCTGCACGTCTGCAATGCTTCCAGAAAATACGCTTTGACATCCCAGTAATTGATCAAATTGTTTACAATTACACAGGCGGCATTAATATCATTTTTCAAAGCATGATTGACAGCAGCTCTGCAATTACCTGTCTCGGTATCAATTAATTTCACCCATTGTTTCTGATCCATTGTACCATTTGTACCATTTGTACCATTTGTACCATCTGAACCATTTGTATTAATCATCATTTGTGTCTGATCAGTAATTCTAAGGAAGTAGTTAAAATGCTTTACATACACATTATCTTCAGGCGGATGTAATTCTTTTGCATACTGTCTTATGGATTCAAGAAAATAAAACCTGATAGACCCGGAATTTTCAGTTCTGTTTATTAAAGATTTATCCAGCAGATGGGAATACGTGTCCATAATTTCATATGAATCAAAATTATCATCGGAGCAAATTTCTTCCGCTGCTTCGAGTGTCCACCCGCCGGAAAAAACCGACAATCTCTGAAACAACAATTTTTCATTGTCATTGAGAAGATCATAGCTCCAGTCTATGAGCGCTTTGAGAGTCTGTTGTCTAGGAAGTGCTGTTCTTTTGCCACCGGTAAGCAATCTGAATCTGTCATCCAATTTTTCACAGATCTTTTCGAGAGTAAGTACTTTTATCCTTGCTGCTGCAAGCTCGATGGCAAGAGGAATTCCGTCAAGCTGTGAACAGATCTGAGCGAGTGCCGGCGCATTATCTTTGTTAACTCTGAAAGCCGGATTTACAGCCAGAGCTCTTTCAATAAATAATCTGACTGCTTCATATTGAGTTAGTTGCTCGGGTGTATTATCTGTATTTACATCCGGCATAGAAAGTGACGGGAGACGAAATGTCTGCTCTCCCTGACAGTTCATAGCTTCACGGCTTGTAGTTATTATCTTCAGATCAGGGCAACTGGTCAAAAGTAACTCAGTTAATTTTGCGCAATGAATGATAAGATGTTCACAATTATCAAGAATGAGAAGCAATTCCTTATTCTTCAGATATAATGTCAGAGATTCATCGGGAGTCTTATCAGTTTCTTCTTTAACACCCAAAGAATTCATGATAGTCTGAGAAATGTAAACAGGATCTGTAATATGAGCAAGCTCAACAAGAAAAACCCCATTGGCAAAATCATCGATCATATCGGCTCCGCTCTGCATTGCAAGACGGGTTTTGCCTGCTCCGCCCGAACCGGTAATGGTAAGCAGCCGGGTATTCCGGAAAAGATTCTTAAGCTGCTGCATTTCTTCCCCACGGCCAATGAAACTTGTAAGCTGGATCGGAAGATTATTAGGTCTGGCATCGAGAGTTTTCAGTGAGGGAAACTCAGCAGTAATCTTTTCTGAAACCACCTGAAACAACTTCATCGGCTGAATGAGATCTTTTAATCTTCTCTCACCCATATCCCGGAAGGTGATCTCATCATTACAATCAGGGAGAGTAGTAAATCTGTTCGTTAAGCAAATTTTTTCTTTGATCAGATCATGAGAATTATCTGAGATCAGGATCTGTCCGCTGTTTGCAGCTGACATGACTCTTTGAGTCCTTGCAAGAGTAATATATCCCATGTAATCATTTCCGTTCCATTCTGCAATACCGGAATGAATTCCCATCTTTAAAAATACTTTTGCTTTGTCGTTCTTATCCGGATCAAGATTTATCATAGCTTCGACAGATGCTGATACAGCGTCACTTACATTATGAAAGGCGCAGCATAAAGCTTCACCTATAGTCTTAAAAATAAAGCCGTTGTGAGATTCGACAGTTTTTCTTAGAATGGAATTTTGTTTTTCAATATTTTCAGAATGCTTATCCTGATAATTCTGTGTAAGCTTTGTGTTGTCTTCGGTTTCAGTGAAAAGAAATGTTACTGTCCCCGAAGGTATTTTTATTTCATTATCATTCATATGGGAAAATTTAACATTTATAATCGAACATGAACTTTCTTATTTCACCGGTTGGAATATTCATTTTAAAATGAGGTTCAGGGGTTTAGTAAACTCAATTTACCAAAATATATTTGAACAATGAATATTGAAAATTCAGGTGCTATATTAAATACAGCAGCTTGAGATAATATACCAATCACACTTTATAGGATGGCAACGCATTTGGGTTTATAAAGAATAGGGTTTATTTCAAAAGGATCATCTTCTTCACTTCTGAAAACTCTCCGGCTGTCATTTTATAAAAATAAACTCCGCTTGGTAATTGATAATTGACAGATGAGAATTGATAAATATATCTTCCCGGCGCTAATCTTTCATTTACAATAGTTGCAACTTCCTTTCCCAAAGCATTATATATTTTCAAAGAAACAAATCCAAATTCCGATATCCCGAATTCCAGATTCGTACTTGGGTTGAACGGATTCGGATAATTCTGCATCAATTCAAAAGAGGCTGAAATGTTTATATTTGTGTTTTGAATTCCTGTTAATGGAATGAAGGTTTTATAAGCTCCTCTGCCGTGAGTCCAGACTACAAGCGTTCTGCTCGGTGGGTGAAATGTAAGATCCTGACACGGAACATTTGAAGGTATGCCGCTGCTTAAGATATTCCAGTTTGCGCCGAGATCATATGTGATCATAACGTTTATGTCTGTTCCAATGATAAGTGAGTTTGTATTGGCCGGATCTATAATTACATCATTGATCGGAGCATCAGGAAGGTTACCGCTTATTGAAGTCCATACATTGCCGAAATCAGTAGTGCGGAAAATATGCGAACCTGTCGAATCCACTTTGTATCCCGAAAGCGTTACATAGCAAACATTCGCCGAATCAGGATGAACGGCGACTCTCGTTACCCATCTTCGCGGAAGTCCGTTGTTGATCTTTGTCCATCCGTTTCCGCCGCTGGTTGTCACCCATACATTCGCGTCATCAGTTCCGCAATAGATGACACCGGGATCGGACTTTGCAACGTCTAAAGTTGTGATCGTACCGAGACTCTGTACA
>JAGPCH010000178.1 GCA_018058125.1 Ignavibacteria bacterium
ATCTCCTAAAAGAGCATCAATTGAAATGTCATCTATGCTTATGTTAATATTGTTTGTAAGCCGGTTGTTTCTGCACCCGTTGATATGTACATTTTCAAGTTCAGATAAAGCATTAATGATCTTATCTCTGTAGATTAAATGCTTTTTCATTTCTTCCTCTATTACTCTCTTGCTGATCTCACAGGCTTTACCAAATCCAACTATTCCCGGGACATTAAGAGTTCCGCTTCTCATCCCTTTCTCCTGACTGCCGCCGTGCATTTGCTTGGTAATTTTAACAGCAGGATTTTTACTTCTTACATATAGCGCGCCAACACCTTTTGGACCGTAGAACTTGTGCGCTGAAATACTCATCATATCAATATTCAATTCATCTACATTCATAGGTATCTTTCCTACTGCCTGTGTCGCATCCGTATGAAAAAAAACACCTTTCTCCCTGCATAATTTCCCGATCTCTTTTACAGGCTGCAAAGTTCCAATTTCATTATTTGCTGCCATAATGCTTACAAGTATTGTCTTGTCAGTAATTGCATCTTCGAGTTCTTTCAGATCTATAAGTCCGTTTTCATCAACTTTCAAATATGTAGTTTCTATTCCTTTACTTTCAAGACTTTCACATGTTTCAAGTATCGCCTTATGCTCCGATGTACAAGTTATAATATGATTTCCTTTATCTCTGTATATTTCCGCAATGCCTTTTATTGCAATATTGTTTGATTCGGTTGATCCTGCAGTAAAAACTATCTCCCTCGGGATCGCTCCGATCAGATCTGCAACTCTTCTTCTGCCAAGTGATACAGCTTCTTCAGCTTCCCATCCGTACTTATGGTTTGCGCTCGAAGCATTTCCGTAAACCTCGCAGAAATATGGCTTCATTTCTTCAAAGACTTCCGGATCTACGGGAGTCGTTGCATTATAGTCCATGTAAACCGGAAATTTCATCTGTAAATATAAATTAAATTAAACAAAATCGGAAATGGTTTTTCTTTTAAACAGATCTTCTACTTCTTTCTGAAGCAACATTACAGGTGACTTTATGGAACAGTTATTCGTCATGCTGCAATCCTTTACCGGGCTTTCTTTCAGACATTCTGCAATATTCACATCTCCGTCTATAGCTGAGATCAGGTTAAATAATGGAATCTCATCAGGTCTTTTAGAAAGAGAATATCCTCCGCTCGAGCCCTGATTTGATGACAAAATATTTTCATTTTTCAAAGTCTGCATTATCTTTGACAAAAGATCATATGGTATATTATTTGTATCGGAAATTTCCCTAGTTGTGATCACTTTATTACCGGAATTTGAAATATGTTTCAATGCCATTAACGCATATTCGACTTTTTTTGATATTCTTATCATATATTTAGAATGTGGACTAACATAGTCCTATTTAGAAAAAAAAAAAAGGAAGAAATGTTTATAAATACCATTTATATAACAATATTAATGCTCCTAACCCATCATCAAAACTTCACTGCTATCCAATTTCAGATAACCATTCATACAGTCCGCTGTCATGCATGAATGAACAGGCAGGATCAGCAGAATATCACCAACTTTATAATCGGACATTTTCTTCTCCGGCACAGAAACTATTCCGTGCTCCTGTGAAAGACTTTTCACATACACTTCCGGTATTATTTCTCCCCAGCCATCAGCCAATTTCTCAACCGCCCTTCCATAAATTTCACCTTTGGCTTCATTCTCCATTTTCTCTTTGGAAAAATGAATGCCGCCTCCGTATATTACAAGCTCATTTCTTTCTTTATGAATTGCAACTACCGGACATGCAACCGCTACAGCGATCTGATCTGCAGTGTTCGATCCAAGACCTAACTGCATCAGATCATAAAATACAAAATTGCCTGGTCGGATCTCATCTGTTCCCGAAAAATTATCCGAAATACTGCAGCCGGGAGTGTCACCTGTTGAGATTATCAATTCAGGATATCGTGAAATATATTTTTCCTTAAGATTCTTCATTATATCAAGACTATTATTTTGAATTTTAAGAATCTCTTCTTTTGAACCGCAATGATAAGTATGTCCTGCATGACCTAAAAACCCTTTGAATTCTATCTTATCTGAATTTTCAGATATTTTCAGGATATTCTCAATTGAATCCGTATCAGCCGGATCTATACCCGTCCTGTGACTTCCAAGATCGATCTTGATAAAATATCCAATGCCTGATTTCAGATTCTCTTTTAAGAATAATATTGATTCTTCGGATTCAATCAATAGATTCAGCTTTACCTTAGCTGCCAGCATATTAATAGTATCTATCTCCGGAATGTTAACCGGAAAGGCTACCGTAATGTCATCCCATTCCTCAGAAAAATATTCAGCCATCTGAAGAGATGACACGGTGATTTTGTACGTTCCCATTTCTTTAAACCATCTTCCTATCTCCAGTGACTGATGAGTCTTGAAATGCGGACGAAAATCAACTCCGTGCTTTTTAGCCTTTAAGATCATCCTTCGAATATTCTCTCTGCACTTTTCTTCATCTAAAAGTAATGTCGGTTTTCTTATGTTCATAATTTAGTTCTGATTAATTTTACTTTTGTATAAAAGCGTTTTACCACTAGGTCACGAAGTCACTAAGATACAAAACCAAATCTGCACAACTAAAAATTATTTTCTTAGAGCCTTTGAGACTTTGAGGCAAAAAAATTCTCGTTGCATAACTATCCCAGCTCGAAAGTAGTTATCCCAAACACTTTTCCAATATCCATCACAGGCGGTTTACCGTGATACATTCTCGCGCATTCAAAAACATACTGAGCATCATGTTTTTTTACAAGGTCAACTGCACACTGATTTATAACAGGTATATCAAGATAGACTTTTTCATCTTTTGCAGAATTCAGACAGGCTTTATAAAGTTCTTCAGCTATCTCCGGATTATCCGCAAACAAAGGACATACCTTATATCCAATATAAGCTTTTCTCATAATTGCAAATCCTTTTATCTTTCCGTCTTCTGTATATTTAAAAGTTTTATTACCCGGAAGTTTAAGCCATGGTTTTAAAAACTGAGGACGGGAAAATCCGAAACATAGTTTGTCATAATCCAATACAATTTCGAAATCATTATCTTTTATGGAAGAGATATTCTTATCAATTTCAAATTCCGAGCCAGTCTTTTCAAATCTTTCATCTCTGAAAGCTATCTCAAATCCGCCTTTATTATAAAATGGCTGCATAGCAATCACTCCATCCATTCCAATAGCAGCTCCTTTATTTAATCTTGAGATCAAAGTATCTCTCCGCTGATACCATAGCTTTTTTCCGATACCATGGGATCTGTACTCAGGCTTTATTATAAAAAATCCCATAAACCCAAACTCCTTATTATAAGAAACTACAGAACCTCCACCAATGAGTTCGCCTTCAGAAAAGTAACCGTAAAACCCGTCAGGATCAGTTTCATAAAAAACACCGGCATCATGCGGTCCCGGATTCCAGCCTTCTTCCTGAGCCCACTGTACCAAAGTCTTTACACCTTCGGCATCAAGTTTTTGGAAATTTAGTTCTTCGATAAGATTTGAATTATTATCATTTGAATTCATAACAATTTAGTTTAACCTATTTCTGAAAAAGTATCAAATAGATTTTCTAATCAATATTTTTTTCTTTTTTTTAATCAAAAAAAGAATAAGCATCAGTAATATTGCCATTAAGACAAATCCCGGTTCAGACATTCTTTCTGTATCTTCACCAAGATCAAGAGACTTGTTACCTGACAAAACCTGATTTTGTTTCCTTTTCAACATTTCTTTTTGCGCTTCGTTTTCAACTGTCATATATGCTGTTACAGGAGTCATGATCTTTGAAACAAAACTGTATCTAACAAGATTAAGCCAATCTTTATCGGATGTTTCGGGATGTAAAGTCTGTGACATCCAATAGCCCTGCAAAGTCAATGCAGATTCCCAGTTTTTAACTTTAATATCTACATCATCAATTTTAAAAATATCCTTTTTCAAGACAATATCCGGCATATCATTATACTGAAGATAAATCTTTTTATTATCTGGAAGAATAAATTCCCGGACTGTATGATTGAATAAATTTTGTGAAGAATCAACAAATGATTTTACCGGATCCGTCAATAATGAATGCGCTTCCAGTTTTCCGTTTTCATTAAGATTATAAAACTCATTGCTCTCAGGAAATGTAAATTTAAGATCTGAAAAATCTTTGTTCAATATAGCATTTTGAATACTGTCAGTAACTACTACCAAAACGGGGTATGTGTCTCCGCCATTTAAATAAGAATCATACAACGTACTTTTAACTGCTCTATCAAGAAAGAAACCTCCTTCAAAGGATTGTTTATCAAATTGATCTTTTAGTTTATTTGTAATTTTAGATTTGTTAACATAAGTATTTACAAAACTGATTTGAGCATTCTCTGAAAACTCTTTATTATCATTTAAAAACTTTTCAATCCTTTCAGTAAATACTTCCGAAAATATCTTTTTACCTATAGAGACATCAGCTAAAAAATGGAAGTAGGGTTTTCTTTGAACACTCTTCAATGATTTCTTATCAGATACAAAAACTAAATTTTCATTTTCGAAATTTTCACTAATTATATTTTCTTTCTCAATTC
>JAGPCH010000179.1 GCA_018058125.1 Ignavibacteria bacterium
TGATGCGATCAGTGAATTTGCAATAAGCACCGCCTGTAATCCGAATAATGATGGGATAACAAGGAAGAGTTTATATCCCGGCTTCGGCCAGTTACCCAGTATTAATGAAGGGTCCGTCCAGAAGTCAAGCATATTAATAAAATGTCCTATCTCATCATCCTGATAAAATCCCGTTGAATATTTGCTGCTAAAATAATAAAGAGCCGCAAATACGGGAATTACCAGCCAGAAATATTTATGGATCATTAAATCTAAATCGGGTGAATTAGATTTGACGATGGGATTTTTTTTAATCTGATTTTTCTTAGCCACTGTGTGCAAATATATTTATATGAATATTCAAATGAAATGAATTATCTTTGGGAAAATTTAATTCTGAAATTCGACACATTAAACGAATAATGCAAACAAAATCAATTTGATTTTCACTATATGCCCTTTCTTTCTATGTGCCCTATGTCCCTAGTGGTTAAATGAACTATGTGTTCTTTCTTCCTATGAGCCCTATGTCCCTATGTGGTTAAAAAAAAAGGAGCTGAAGCTCCTTTTTAATATTACATTCAGATTTACATATGTTGTTAGAATCCGACACCTAGTCCTGTAAACGCTCCCCAGTTGACTGTCTGAAGACTGCTGACCGAATTTGCGCTCAGTAGATTATTCAATCCTCCGTATTGTACATTTCCTCCGAGTAATACTGATACGAACTGATTCAGATAATATCTGCCTGTCAAAATACCGTTAAGACCAAAATCAAAATCCTTGAATCCATTTACAGCATTATCCGGATTCAATAAAATACCGAAATACGGTCCGCCGCTGAAGCTCATTCCGATATTCTCAGAGATCATACCTGAGTAGGTTATATTCATAGGAATATTCAGATAAGTATTCTTTACAGAGTTGTAAACAGAATCTATGCTTTGTACTGAATCTGTATATGGGATTCCGTAATTGTATTTTTTATTTATGAAATCCAGACCTGTAGTAAGGTCAAACAATCCAAGCAGATTAATGTTTATCAGACTCCCGAATGTGAATCCACCTTCAGCACCGGTGTTGATCGTTTTGTTATTTGTATTCTGATCTACGTTTGGACTTGTCGATGCATATCCAAGCATAAAATCAAGCTGAATTCCAAATAATGAATTTGTAATTTGCTTGTGTTGCCTTACTGCTTTGTTGTAATCTCTTTCCTTTATTTCTTTCGCATAATCAGTATTATCGTTTAAAGTGATTTTCGGATCAAAATCAGGACCTGCCTTTAAATTATCATTTGCTAGAAGCAAAAAACTGATTACTAAAATTAATGTGTAGTTTAAAATTTTCATGTGTTTGTTTTTAGGTTAATTGTTTTTCTAAATTGTTCAGCTTTTCTGTCTCAGCTTCCCAAAGTGAATATACATTTTTTAATTTCTCTTTAAAACCGTTATAATCATTTGTTACTTCCAGTACATTGAATCCTCCTTTATAAAATTCATCCTTCGCCATCAAATCCTCTTTTTCTTTTATCTTTTTTTCAATATCCAATATCTGTTTTTCCAGTTCGGATATCCTGCTTTTTACAGGACTTATCTGTTTAGTTAATTCTTTTCTTTTTTTATTAATCTCTGAATCATTTTCAGGTACAGGTCTTTCAGGCGCTTTCTGCTTTAACTCCGGTTTATCATTTTTCCTGACTTTCTGATTCTGACTCTTTGCTTCTTCTTCTTTTACTTTAATATAATCAGTTGCATTACCAATGTATGTCCTGAGCTTCTGATTCTTTACTTCTATGACTTTCTCAACGATCCCGTCTATGAACTCCCTGTCGTGAGAAACTATCAGCACCGTTCCGTTATATTTTTGCAAAGCATTCATCAGAACTTCCTTTGACTTCATATCGAGATGGTTTGTCGGTTCATCGAGTACCAGAAAATTTGAAGGCTCGATCAACATTTTAGCAAGCGCTAATCTTGACTTCTCTCCTCCCGAAAGCACACTTACTTTTTTAAAAACATCATCACCTCTGAATAAAAAACTACCAAGAATCGTTCGCAGATTTTTCATTATCTCGCCGGTTGCCGATTGCTCCATGGTTTGAAGCACGGTTAATTCCGGATTCAACTCTTCCGCCTGATTCTGAGCATAAAACTTAATTCCGACAAGATGTCCCGGCTTTATTTCTCCTTCATATTTATTATCTATGCCCGCAATGATTCGGGTCAGAGTTGATTTTCCCGCACCGTTAACACCGAAGAGCACTATCTTTTCTCCTCTTGAGATCAGCAGATCAATGTCTTCAAGCACATTTACTTCTCCGTCATAACTTTTAGTAAGCCCCGAGATCTCCATTGCAATTTTTCCCGAATGAGTAGCAGGAGGGAATTTAAAATTTACGGTTGATTCTTCATCCTCAATCTCTACGAGATCCATTTTATCCAGCAGCTTGATCCTGCTCTGCACAGCGCGGGATTTAGAGGCTTTATATCTGAATCTTTCTATGAATTTTTCCTGCTGCTTTAAATAGTTCTGCTGATTATCAAACTGATTCTCGAGCAATTCTTTTCGGATCACTTTCTCTTTCTGATAAAAAGAATAATTACCTGAATATTCCGTCACATTTCCCATTGATATCTCAACAGTCTTATCAGTGATATTATCAAGAAAGCTTCTGTCGTGAGATACCATTACAATAGCGCCCTGATAATTTTTGAGATAATTCTCAACCCAGATAAGAGATTCTATATCGAGATGGTTTGTAGGTTCGTCAAGTAAAAGTATTGAAGGATTTGACAGCAAAAGTTTTGCCAATGCGATCCTCATCTGCCATCCGCCGCTGAACTCTCCCGTCATCCTGTCAAAATCCTTTTCGAAAAATCCGAGACCGATAAGTATTTTTTCAATTTTGGATTTGAGTTTGAATCCGTCAAGTAACTGAAATCTTTCCTGAAGTTCTCCGTATTCGTTCACAAGATCCATAAACTCATCAGTGGAAGTATCCTGACATTCACCCATCTCTGTCTCGATCTGCCGCATCTCTTCCTGAATTTTGTTAATGTCTCCGGCAGAACTGTATATTTCTTCATAAAGAGATTTTCCGGTATATTGAATTCCTTCCTGAGGAAGATAACCTATAGTAGTGTGTTTTGAGATTGCAACTTCGCCTTCATCGGATTTGATCTGACCGGCTATGACTTTAAGCATTGTGGATTTACCCGCCCCGTTAGATCCGACGAGCGAAACCCTGTCTTTTCCTGCAACTCTAAGCGATACTTCGTCAAACAAGACTTTTGCACCGTAACGCATGGATATATTATTTAATGAAATCATGGTGCAAATTTACGAAATTGAGATTAGAAATTAAGTGTTAAAAATTACATTTCACAAAATAAATTTTATAGTGATGTTATGGAAAATCCAACCGATGAAGTTGACACTATTAATATTAATCTCTCTGTTTTTTAAAGTATGCTTCGCACAGCAAGGCTGGATAATTCAACCATCAAACACTGATGATTCACTTCGTTCTGTAAAATTCATAAACCTACAAACCGGATGGGCTGCAGGTACAAACGGTACGATTATCAGAACCATTAACTCAGGAAATGTTTGGACTAAAATTACCTCCGGATTTAATTCTGATCTAAATTCTCTTTCAATGGCAATTGCCAATTCTGATACAAATCTCTTTATATGCGGTGACAGCGGACTTATTATCAAATCGACCGATCTCGGAAATAACTGGACTCAACTAACAAGCGGCATTAACCAAAATCTAAGTTCGATATTTTTTGTTAATTCCATGACCGGATGGTCCTGCGGGAGTAATGGCATTATTGTTAAGTCTACAAATGCCGGAAATAACTGGTTTATTCAAAATTCATCAACTGACATTCAACTTAACTCAATTTTCTTTACCGATGAAAATAACGGCTGGACTGCAGGCTTTGGCGGAATATTCAATACAACTGACGGAGGTCAGAACTGGTCTCCGCAGTTCATTGACGGCTTTCTGGTTCTGAGATCACTTTATTTCTCCGATCCGCTTCACGGATGGTCTGCTTATTATGATAATCAGACTTTTGGACCGGAGAATACACGGACAACCGACGGAGGTATTAGCTGGATCAATTATTCTATGAACAACTCTTATTCAATCTCCATTAATTTTTATAATTCTTTAATTGGATGGTCTTCAGGATTTTACGGCAGGATCAATCATTCTACTGACGGCGGTGTGAGCTGGACAAATCAGCTCAGCAATACCGGAGAACATCTTAACTCGGTTTTCTTTTTGGATTCAATCAACGGCTGGATCGCGGGAAACTCCGGCGTCATATTAAAGACAACCAATGCAGGTATCCTTACAGGTTTCACTTCTCAATCCGGTTACATCGGCAAATATGAGCTTTCACAAAATTATCCGAACCCATTTAACTCCGAAACAAAATTTGATTATGAACTTCCTGATGATGGTAATGTGAAAATTAGTTTATATGATATCTCAGGAAAACTTATAAAAGTACTCGAAGAGACTTTCTCAACAGCAGGTTTATATACAATTAAATTTAACGCATCAGACTTCGCAACCGGTATTTATTTTTACAAAATGGAAAGTGATAAATTTGTTGATGTAAAGAGACT
>JAGPCH010000180.1 GCA_018058125.1 Ignavibacteria bacterium
CAAAGAAGCTACTTCCTTTCCTGAAACATCAAATACCTTTAAAGACGTAAGAGCGGATTTATTAATGCTGAATTTTATGCTTGTCTCAGGATTGAACGGATTCGGATAATTCTGAGACAGCTCAAAACCAACCGGTTCGTTTTGATTTATTATACCTGTCGAGGGAATATATTGTATAACTGATTCTGATATCACCACATGTCCGCCTCCGGGTCCGGTATTTCCGGGTGTAACAGTGCCGTAATAAGTAGGTCCTATAATGTAAGGATAAGCAGGATTTCCTTCGGCATCAATTGTGATAAAATATGCATAAGTCCCATCAGGATATTCGGGAGTAACTGAAAATCTTCCGTTGTGATTATCAAGATCTGATCCGGATGCGCTCAACACATAATCTTCTATGAAACATCCTAACGGATATTGTGAACTGACAGCCGGTCCGTATTGATTAGATTGCAGTACTGTTCCGTCCGGCAAAGTTGTCCTTGTAGTAATATTTCTTTTCATATAACCGCTGATCATTCTCCTGATCCCGCCTGTTCCGTTTGTATTGGAAAAAGCATAAGGACCGTAGAGCGGATATCCGTCAAACATATATCCAAGTATTGGTGAGTGTTCGTTTTCATCAGGCGTATAAAGTTTTTTCATGTTAATGTGATAATGATAAACTCCTCCCGGAGCAGGATGCCCTCCCGATGTATCGAAGCTTACTGCTTCAAAATACTGAGCGACCCTGTGCCAGATATTCTGATTATTATAAGACATTGCATCTCCAGGATTGAATAACACTACGCCATTTACAAGCACTCCGATTTGACCGTTTCCTGCCGCTGCAGGTGTCGGAGCAGGAACAGGAAATCTTGCGATCTTAAATGACCAGCTCTGATTCGTCGGAATGTTCGGATTCATTGCCCAAGGTCCGATTGTATATGACGGTATTCCTGTGCATTTCACATATGAAAAATTTGCTGAATAAAATACCTGCTGAACGTCAGCAAGAATTCCGTTGTATCCGGTAACTCCGCCGGGATTCTGCTGCCATGAATATATTTCAGGAGTGATCTGAGCAAATACAGATGAACAAGTAAATGTTAAAAATAATAATGCAGCTTTATGAAAGTTTTTCAATTTAATAAAATTTAAATTTTTAATTTTTATAATTATCCAAAAGTCTGGCATTTTCTTCAGACAGACTCATTGCGATAAGTTTTCCATTATATGTAAATGCTATGTGCCTTAGGTCAGGAAGTGTATTGTACACCATTGTAACTATAAGAGTGCTGTCTTTGTAAAAACTTACGGAACCGGTGGAAACACAATAGATATAAGTAAACGGATCATACGTTACTGAATTTCTTATATTCACTATACTCTGCAGATCGTTGATCTCTTTTGTTTTAATATTTATCTTTCCGGTAGAATCAAAATCAGTTTTATAATCCATAACAATCCTGTTTGCCCGGGATAGATCAGGATGGTCTTGTGTATGCTCAGAAGTTTCATTATCTCCGCAGGAACTGATTGTGATAATGAAGATCATACTAGCAAATATTAAAAATCTGTTTTTCATGACTTTGAATAAAAATGAAGATTGGTTTAAATTACATATATTCTGTTAAATATAACACCGCTCAAATTTTCTTATAGTTTTCGGTTCGTGTAATTTTTATGAATCATTAAAAATATTAAACGTTAAAATTTTTAACTACTTTCGGTATGGCTTAAATATTTTTTATTTTATCTGAGAACAATAATATTTACAGAATTCAAAAAATTTATAATATCTCCTGATTGTAACCTGTGATAAAATTAATCGTTAAGTATGACCTGTTATGCAATCACTCAGACATTTAAAACTAAAATTAATCCCGCAGCTTTTCATAATATACACACGCTACCTCATAGGCGGCGCGTTTGTGTTTGCCAGCATAGTAAAGATCAAAGGCGAGAGATTCACAGCAGTAGATGGAAGCGACTCACCTCTGAACTCACCTTTCCATTTACTCGAAACTCTCTACCGCTCCGGACTTTACTGGGAATTTCTCGGATATGGTCAGCTTATAGCAGGTTTTTTCTTAATGACACAGCGATATGCAAAACTCGGCGCTCTGATGTTCCTTCCAATAATCGCTAATATTTTTGTCATGACTGTTTCATACGGTTTCACAGGCACGCCTTTTATAACCGGATCAATGCTCATTGCAAACATTATGCTTGTTCTTTGGGATTGGGATGAAATTAAAATTCTGCTTAACATAACTCCCGTTATGGAAAACAAAAATACCTGGATGCATGATAAAGTCTGGGAGATCACCGGACTGGTTTTATTCCTGTTTGATACGACTTACAGATTCTTCACCGATGGGTATAATTTTTTTATCTGGCTCGGGATATGTTTTTTGATCGGGCTTACAGGTTTGATTTTAGGACTTAGAAAAAGAAAAGTTTATATCGGAAATGATTTAGAATTGAATAATCTAAATCCTGATTTATAAAAAAACTACAAAATCCATTTCAGCTCTTGTAGTTTTTAATTTGATATAGATGAAATATTATTTTAAAAGAATCATTCGCTTAGTATGTGAAAAATTATTTGTTTGTATTTTGTAAAAATAAACACCGCTCGATAAATTACTGCCATCGAAATCCGCTACATAGTTTCCCACAAATTTAAATTCATTTACTAAATCTTTTATCATCTGTCCTTTTGAATTATAAATTTCTATTTTCACATTTCCTTGTATTGGAAGATTATAATAGATTTTTGTAACGGGATTAAAGGGATTCGGAAAACTGGAAATTGAGTATTCACTTGGAGCAGTAAGATTTAATTCTGATTCCGGTGTTGAGTTTACAAAACTATTATCTCCCGAGCCTTCCATAACCTCCTTTCGTCATTTAATTAATATAAACTTTCTTGTTTTGCTATAACTTTTTGATTTTAAATTATAAAAATATACTCCAGTAGAAATATCATATGCATTAATAATCATTTCATAAGTGCCAAAATTTAAATACTTATCAAATAGCAAATAAATTTCTTTTCCTATGGGGTCATAAATTCTTAGTGAATAGTCACCAGATTTATGAATATCAAACTTTATTTTTGTTTGACCATTAAACGGGTTCGGATAATTCTGATATAGTTCAAATGAAGTTGGCAATTCTACATTAATATTTTGTATACTTATTGTTCCCTGTTGTTCAAAATCAAATAAATGAAATTTAAATTGATTTCCACCAAAAGCTCCTCCTATTCCACCAGATGTTATAATATTCATTTTCCCATCCATATCTATATCTATAAATTTAGCTCCAAGAAAAGCAGCTGAATCTATAATTCTAAATGATGATTGATAAAACGAATAAATACTGTTTTCTGAAAAAGTTAATAAGTTTAGAAAATCCAAAGCCCCGGAATATCTTACACAGGGATATAATATCGAAAAATTATTATCTATCAATCCACTATCAATTCCCATATTTGGTCCTGCTACTATACCGGATGAATCCCACCACATTGTCTGAAAATTATTTTTTCCTAAATATTTTACAACTCCAATTGATCCTGTGCCGCTTCCAATTCCACACACAATAATCTCCTTTTTATTATCTCCGTCAAAGTCTTTTGTAAGAAGCCAACCGGCTGATACAGGCGCATTAGGAATAATTTCCATATACTTATATCCCTGCAAAAGAGGAAATCCGAAACCTGTTGAATCGAGATATCCAATATAATTTGTGCTGAACTGAGTATCTCCGAGGAGGATTTCGTTCTTACCGTCATTATTGAAATCAATAATTTCCATATCATATACGAATCCACTTAACTGAATATTCTGCGGAGTCTTTCTTCTGAAATAATATCCTCCAACTACAGTTTTACTCACAAACGCAAGTTCGTTGATTTGCGAAGGAATGCCTGATCCGGAAAAGCACATATACATTCCCGCATTATTATTATAAAAATTAACTGTATCAACATAAATCATTTTTCTCAGCGGTCCCTGAAAATATAATTCATCACTTCTGTAAAATTTATATTTTCCCTCTCCCGAACATTCGAAAAGTCCCGCTACATTATCATTAAAGTTGTTATCATAGCTTACTGCGAAAAATTCTTTATGTCCGTTTCTGTCAAAATCTGTTATGTCGGGCAATGCAGTATACAAAGCATGGTTGTTGCTTATCGTATCCCAGTCGATTCTATATTGATTGTTTCCAATCGATTCAAACACTACAATCCTTTGAGGATAGAATAATGGAATACTGTCACTCACCGGGAAAAAAGTATAGATCATTTCGTTCTTACCGTCATTGTCAATATCTCCGGTTATCACTACTCTATGGGGGCTTCCATTTCTCCCACTCCTCCACACTTCTACAAAAGAAATATCATAAACAAACACTCCTGCATCATCAAGAAAATTCCTAAGCGGTGCTTTTGAAATCGGATCGTCAGATGTTTTATTAATTCTGTAATTGGATATCTTCTCGGTGGTCTTATCGGAGTAAATTAATTTTATCCCGGCTTTAAGATTTGGATTAAATAATAAATTTCTTTCGGAAGGGGAATCGTTTTCTATC
>JAGPCH010000181.1 GCA_018058125.1 Ignavibacteria bacterium
CTGTTACATCGGAAATTAATTTACAGTTATGTTCTGACATATTCTTTTAATATATTAATGTTTACATATCTTGCAAAAATTCTGATTTTAAGATACCTTAATAATAAGGTCTGGCAATTTCCACAGTGTAAGATATTGATGTAAAAGAAATACTTATATCTTCAAGATCAACAACATTATCACCATTAATATCAGTATTCAAATATCCCATCATAAAATTATTTGCATCATTAAGAGTATTGAGATTATCATTTAGATCGATAGCTCCGTCCTGATTCACATCCGAGCTGTATATACAATAATTTGAGCCTTTAAGAATCAAATTTTTTCCATAAGCCTTATTGATATTCTTTGTGAAATCATATTCGACTGAAGCACCTGCATTAAATGTCACACCGCCTTCAGCACTCCATGTTTCAAGAGAATTTCTTCCCTTAACTACAATATAATATCTCCCGGGAGGAGTATTATAAAATCTGAATTTACCTGTCATGCTAACAGAATCAATTTCCGTTTTTGCCGAATCTATGATTGAGAATGGATAACTAACATTCCTTAAAAACACCCTTAATGTATCTTTGATATTTAATTTATTAAAATCAGGATCATAGATTCCGTCTATAGCCGCTTTGAGATTCAGTTCCACAGGAATGTAATTTGAGATCGGGAAGTCATGAAAAGACATTGCTCCTATTCCCCTTCCGTTTTTCATGAACGGACCTTCATAGACTACAGAATCAACATGTGTCCAAACTGTAGGCAGGTATGTTAACTTTGTTGCACTTAAAGGACTAAATAATTTTAATTTTACTGTATCTCCTGATACGGTTCCTGACTGAATATATCCTGTATATCCATTCAGATAAAAATAATTTTTCATGCTCTGCCCCAAAGTATCTGTCGGCCATCTTGCAATATTTGATTTATAAAAAAGCAAAGCTATTTCATTTTTTTGAGATGAAGTGTAATATGCAGCTTTTATTTCAGGAGGATACATATTTACAGTATCCGTAACAGAATAAAATATTTTTGCGAATGGCTTATAGATCATTTTGGCTATTTCAAGATATCCGTAAAAAGAATAATGACATCCCTGATAATCCGGCACGCCTGCTGTTGAAAATACTTCAACATCAGAATAATCCAGAGGTAATTTCCTTTGCACTTCCCTTAACTGACTGGCAAACTGTTCCGAACAGCAAGGTCTCAGCTGGAATACAAATATTTTCTTTATATTAGGATAATTTTGTTTCCATGAGTTATATAGTATATTGAAATTACTCTTATAGTTAACCCAGGAAGCGCCGCCATTGGACTCTCCCTGATACCAGAATATTCCTTTGATCTTATCTGCAAGTCCTGATTTAATCACTCTGTATAACAGTCTTCCATAGGTTGTTGTAAGATCTGTCTGGTTAAAGTTATTTCTTAAATTCAATTCAATAGTAGATGATCCTCTTCCTCCGTTTATTATACAGGTCGGTACTCCATTATTTTCAGCGATCTGTTTCTGAAGATACAATCCCCATACACCTACATTATAAGGACCTGCCCAGTAAATTACTGCACCGTCAGCTTTCGAAATACCCCAGTTTGTATCAGCGGGATTGTAATTGCTGCTGTTATAAGTCGCGGTCTGGACACCGAAAGATCTGCAGAATTCATTTTTGTATGTTGCCAGATTACTGGTAGGCTGCGAATTTGATTGTCCTGCAATTATGTATGCATCACCGCAAACTAAACTGTCTGCTGCTGCTGCGAGAGCGCTTAACAAACCCGATTTAAAAAACAATTTGAATTTATATTCTGACAACTCGGAATGAATCTTTGACTTCAGTGCAAAAGACGTCTTTCCCTGGTAGTAATTCAATCCGTGAGAATTTCTTTTCCATAAGACATTGTTTCTGTAAACTTCAACATAGACCGAATCATATCCGGGGAGATGTAGTATTCCGGAATATTTAACTTCAGCAGAATCGAAACTGTCTCTTGCAAAGAATTGAAGGTTTCTGGGCTGTTCAGTAAATGATATTACAGATGAATTGTCGGAAATTAATGTATCGTCGGCTAAAACATTAGAGGAGAGTGATAGAAGTATTAGTATAGCCCCCAATTGGATAGAAAATAATATTTTCATATTTTTTCCTTTACCATATTTTCCATGGGGAGTAGAAAAATTGTATATATTATGTAATGATATTTATGAGATTATACAGATTAATTACTAATTTACATAACTATGGTAAATTAAATGGCCCTTTCTGATTGCGTTAAATTTTTAAGAGTATTAAAATAGAAAAACTTAATATAAATTCAAACCTATTTTACAAAATTCCGGTAGGTTATAATTTTCTAATTGACTTACATAATATTTTTTTATATGAAGCTGTCAGATGTGTGATCCATTTGTTTAGCTGTTACAGATCATTTTGCTTTAAGTATTATCATAGTGAGATCATCATGCACTTCAGCGTATCCTCTGAATTTGTAGATGGCGGATAAAATTTCATTCTTAATTTCTTCAGCGCTCTCTTGAGAGTTAGTCAGCAATAATTCTTTGACTTTATCTATTCCGAATTCAGAGTTCCTGTCATTCATTGCTTCGGTCAGTCCGTCAGAGTAAAACAGCAACACATCGTCCTTTGCAGTATTAATATAAAATTCTTCAAGGGAATTTTCGAACAAGCCGCTGTTGTTTAATCCGATCGCCATTCCGTTTTGCTTTATTTCAGAGCAGGTTCTTTGTGAAGAGCTGTAATACAAAAGCGGAGTATGTCCCGCACGGCAGATCTTCATTTCTTTACATTTTATCTCAGCAAGTATAGCGCTGAAGTATAATCCTTTTTTTAAATGCCTGAAAATGTTTTTATTAACAGATGCAAGAACAGACTTTGGATTATCCGAAAAATCCGAAAGATGTCTTATCAGTAATCTGACCTGAAGCATGTAAAGAGCAGCGGACATACCTTTCCCTGAAATATCACCTATGGATATATAATAGGAGCCGTTATCTTTGTTTATAAAATCTATAAAGTCACCGCCTACTTCCCTGGCGGTCTCGTAGAAATAAGCTATTTCAAAATTCTCATCATCCGGAGGATTCTTTGGTATAAGGCTTATCTGAAGATCCCTTGCCACTTCAAGTTCATCTCTTGCCGTGAGCTTCTCTGCAACTTCAAAGATCAAAAGAAGATTCGCAACTGCAAAAGAGAAGAAAGCATAATTCCAGTTCTGCTGAATAATGGAAAATACAAAAACCAATATATTTAAGGAAAATATAATTCTTATTACAGGAGAGAGTTTACTTAAAAATGATACTACAAGATTCCTTGTAAATGCATAAACTTCTCTGATCTTACCTTTCTGCGCCGAAGGTTTGTCCATGTTACGGACATAATATTTATACCTGTTTTGAGTTTCCTGCAGGAATACACGTTCAACTTCTTTTGACGTAAGATCCTTAGAGTAGAAATCAATGATTTTTTTTACGACGGAATCTTTTTGCAAAGGTGGCTTTTTATTTTCTTTCAATCTTTACGGTTCAATTTTGCTTTTGTTATATTATGAAATTTATACAATTATTTATACTCAATTTTAAACAAACATTCATTAAGGTAACACTTCTGTCCAAATCGATTTTCATAAGTGTTAAAAAATTTGATGAAGATTTGCATTCATGGATTATTTTCTCTTTCACGAAACAACCTCACAGAGCTTTCAACCTGTACTAACCAATCCCGGATTGTCTCAAAACTAATAAAAATTTAATGCAGAGATGCAGAGCAGCAGAGAAAACGTAAATTAAAGTCTCTGCTTCTCTGTGACTCTGCTTTTAAAAAGAACCTGAAGTTTTAAGATAACTTCTTTAAAATGAATTGTTTTTGCTGAGGGTTTATTATGATTGTTATCAGCTTACAAGTTTAATAAATCATTAAAATTATTTTTTTTGTAATGAAAACGTTTTGGACGGAAGTGTAAAGGAAAAGATTTAAGTGCTTTTTAAAACTGTGTAGTTAAAATTTACGATTATATTGAGTATATTGCATGAAACAAATCCGAGCTAAACCATGAAAGATTTTGAAAAGGAATTTTCCATATCAGGAAACAGAAAGGCAGTATTGACCAACAGCAGAAAAGATCCGGCAATGTGGATACTTAACGTTTATAAAAAAATATTATTCTTTAATAAAAAAACCGGTTCTTACTGGTTTTATGATCAGGATGAAGCTGAAAAGTTTGCTCTGACTTTATGATCATAAAAAAGTCTGCCGTTAACATACAGCAGACTTAATTAACAACTCTCATTAACTCTTCAATTTCAGATCATTTCAGAAGTATCATTTTTTTTCTGTCCGTAAAGTTATCAGTTTTCAATTCATAAAAATAGATCCCGCTGGCGAAACTGCTTCCGTCAAACTCAACATTATAACTTCCTCTTTGTAAAAAACCGTTAACATAATTTTCAACTTCCTTACCGCTTATATCAATTATTTTAAAACTTACATTACCGTCTTTTGGAATGGAAAATTTAATATTAGTTGTAGGATTGAACGGATTCGGATAATTCTGAGAAAGCG
>JAGPCH010000005.1 GCA_018058125.1 Ignavibacteria bacterium
TGCGAAGACAATAATTATTTTTATACCCCAGCTTATTTTCATAATTTTAATTTACCGGACCCAGAAAAGAGGTCTCTGATTCTGTTATTATTTTATCACCCGAATATACATCTATTGTGATTGGAGTATTTACGGATTTAATTGTTTCTCCCGGGAGAATTACCATTAAACTTCCTTCATAAATTCCTGCTGCTTTCAAGCTTACATTTTCACCAATTACTTTTATTTCTCCTTTAGAATTTTTCAATTTAAAACTCACCGGAAGATCAGTAAAAGTCTTATTTGATATTTTAATATTATATAAATTGCTGACTTTGTTATCAGGCATTTTCTGATAAAGCATCCCCTGCGTTCTAAGTATGCTGACATCAATATCTTTTCTTGAAGTAAACATTAGAACTGTTATCGTAATAAGGACTATGAGAACAGTAATATATCCCGCAACTCTGGCGGTAAATTTTAAATTAGTTTTAGTTTCAATGCCTTCCATTGAATCATATCTTATTAAACCTCTCGGTTTGTCAATCGAATCCATGATAGAATTACATGCATCTATACAGGCAGTACAGTTAACGCATTCAAGCTGGGTTCCGTTTCTGATATCAATCCCGGTTGGACAGACATAAACACATTTTTTACAATCTATACAATCACCGGTTTTCTTTTCAATAACGTTTTTGCTTTTACTGATCTTACCTCTCGGCTCTCCCCTTATGAAATCATAGGCTATAACAATAGAATTCTTATTTAAAAGCACGCTCTGAAGCCTGCCATAAGGACAGACAAGTATGCACGCCTGTTCACGGAACCAGGCGAATACAAAATAAAATAACCCGGTAAAAACCATTATCGAAATAAATCCGCTAAGATGCTCTGACATCGGATCTGCCATTATTTTAAATAACTGATCAGTACCGATTATATATGCGAGAAAAGTATTTGCTATTATAAATGAAATTGCAAAGAAGATAACATACTTGAGAGTCTTTTTGAAAATTTTAGCATTGTCCCATTGTGATTTATTCAGCTCCATCTGTCTTGTGTAATCTCCCTCAATCAAGTATTCAATTTTCCTGAATACCATTTCAAGGAAAATTGTCTGGGGGCAGACCCATCCGCAGAATACTCTGCCGAATACAGCTGTTACAAGAAAAAGAAGGACAAACGCCGAGATCATTATCAGCCCGAAAAGATAATAATCCGAAGGAGTGAAAAGTGTTCCGAAAAAAATTATCTTTCGGTTTAATATATCAAACAGCATGACCGGATGACCATCGGATCTTATAAATGGTAATCCGAATAATACTGCGAGCAGAAAAATGCTGACTATGGTCCTTGCATTATAAAAATTTCCCTTTGGCTTTTTTGGATATACCCACTTTCTTCCCCCTTTGTCATCTACAATTGATATCGTATCTCTGTAAGATCTATCAGTGTTTGTTTCCATATATTTATTTCTTCGTTGCCGATGTATCAGACTTCAGATCTTTGGAATCAACTTTTTTAATACTGTCTTCACTAACATTACCTGTTGCTGAATTGCCAGTCTTTAAGCTGTCTGATTTTACTCCGGATGAATCCTGTTCCTTATATAGATTCCCTTCCGGTGCTTTTGCGCCGGGAGGATTTGTTCCATGAAGTGTCATAATATAACTAACTACGGACTGCATTTTCTTAGGATTAAGTTGTGTCTGCCATGCAATCATTCCTTTTACAGGAACTCCGTATTTTACTGTTTTAAAAATATTCTTAGCTCCTCCGCCATGTATCCAGTAATCATCTGTCAGATTCGGACCTACGATTCCTTCTCCGTTTGTCCCGTGACACGGCACACAATTTACTGTATAAATCTGCTTGCCCTCATTCAAAATATCCGGTTCATTTACAAATTTTACAGTATTCTCATTGATGAAAGCACCGGTTCTTATAAGTTCTTCTCTCTGAAGCTCGGCAGCATATACTTCGTCGTTATATTCCTGAAGAGGAAGTTTTCCGGTCTTAAGAACATGATAATCGAGAAGATAAATTATCGCAAATATCACTGTCGCCAGAAATAAAAGATTGAACCATGGCGGAACGTTGTTGTCAAGCTCCTGTATTCCGTCATAATCTTCATCAATGAGCAATGATTTTTCTTCCTCAATTGGCTTCAATCCGTAAAACTTCTGCTTAAGAGTCCGGAAAGAAGATTCTTTTTCTTCAGCCATTGCGGATTTTTCTTTATCTGAAAAAAGCAGAGGAATGAAAACAAGGTGAACCAATACTATCAGCATTATAAGCAAAACAGTATTATAAAACTCCGGATTGATACCCTGCTCCTGAGGAGCTGCAGTCTGCGCAAACATCAACGATGAATGAAAAAAGAATATAAATATTGATATTAAAGTTTTCACGGGATTCTTTTTGATCACTCTCATGAATTTTATTTTATTCATTATTTTCAAGCGGTATCTCCTCCATTTTTTTTAAATAATTTTTATCTGCTTTCATAGCCCATATAAATACCGCTACAAAGAAAACAAAAAATACTATCAATGAAAAAATCGGATAAATATCCAGACCTTCTATTGATTCAAAATAATGCTTAAACATATTTATGATTTTTAATTTTATTTAATTATTTATTTAATACCGGTTCATTTACTTTAATGTCTGTACCCAATCTCTGAAGGTAGGCGATAAGCGCTATAATCTCTTTATTATTCTCGACAGCAATATCGTTTTTCCTCAGATCGGCTCCGATCTCTTCAGCCTGCTTCATTAGATCTTCATTTGCAGTATTCTCATAACCCGGAGGATAAGGTACTCCCAGTGTTCTCATTCCGTTTATCTTTGCACGTGTAGTTGAGATATCAAGCTCCTGTTTGATCAGCCATGGATATGGCGGCATAATCGAGCCCGGTGACATTACGCGCGGATCTTCCATATGAAAATAATGCCAGAGATTCGGATATTTTTTTCCCTCTCTTGCAAGATCAGGACCTGTTCTCTTCGATCCCCACAGAAAAGGATGATCATAGACAAACTCTCCGGCTTTTGAATACTCACCGTACCTTTCCGTTTCACTTCTGAAAGGTCTTATCATCTGCGAATGACAGTTGTTACAGCCTTCGCGGATATAGAGATCTCTTCCCTGAAGTTCCAGCGGAGTATAAGGCTTAACAGAAGAAATGGTCGGTATATTTGATTCAATCAAAAATGTCGGAATCATCTCTACCATACCGCCGATCAGAATTGCAACTGTTGCATAGATCGCAAATCTTCCCGGTTTTGATTCAAGCCATTTGTGTTGTTTTTCAGATTTTTCAAAAATGTCTTTCGTTAATGACGGAGCTTCGGCTTCTTCATTCGGTACAAGCTTACCAGCTTTGACTGTCTTAACAAGATTGTAAGTCATTACAATAACTCCTGTAAGATAGAGAGTTCCTCCTATCGAACGCATCATATACATTGGTAATATCTTTATTACAGTTTCAAGAAAGTTAGGATAAAGAAGAAGTCCTTCCGGTGTGAATTGTTTCCACATAAGAGATTGTGTTACACCTGCCCAGTACAGAGGCACTGCATAAAATACTATACCGAGTGTTCCGATCCAGAAATGGAAATTAGCAAGTTTGGAAGAATATAGATCGGTCTTGTAAATCTTAGGAATAAGCCAGTAGAGTATTCCGAAAGTAAGGAATCCGTTCCAGCCAAGGGCACCTACATGAACGTGCGCTACGATCCAGTCAGTAAAGTGAGCAATCGCATTCACATTTTTAAGGGAAAGCATCGGTCCTTCGAATGTTGCCATACCGTAAGCCGTAACTGCGACTACCATAAATTTCAGTATCGGATCTTCACGGACTTTATCCCATGCTCCTCTTAATGTTAGCAAACCGTTGATCATTCCACCCCATGACGGAGCTATCAGCATAATGGAAAATGCAACTCCAAGCGATTGCGCCCAGTCAGGTAGAGCAGTGTAAAGCAAGTGATGAGGACCTGCCCATATATAAATAAAAATAAGTGACCAGAAGTGAATAATGGATAATCTGTATGAATAGATCGGACGGTTAGCCGCTTTTGGTAAATAATAATACATAAGTCCGAGAAACGGAGTTGTCAGAAAGAAAGCAACCGCATTATGTCCATACCACCATTGAACCAAAGCATCCTGTACACCTGCATAGACCGGATAACTTTTCATGAATCCTACCGGAAGTTCAATTGAATTTACAATGTGTAAAACTGCAACCGTCACAACTGTAGCAATATAGAACCAGATCGCAACATACATATGTCTCTCACGACGCTTTACTATTGTTCCGAACATGTTAATTGCAAAGATTACCCATACCACAGCGATAAGAATATCTATCGGCCATTCAAGCTCGGCGTATTCTTTGCTGGTTGTAAGCCCGAGCGGAAGTGAAACAGCTGCGCTGACGATTATTAACTGCCATCCCCAGAAATTTAGTTTGCTCAGCGTATCACTGAACATCCTCGCTTTACATAATCTCTGAAGAGAATAATACACTCCCATAAAGATTGCATTTCCGACGAATGCAAAGATAACTGCATTTGTATGAAGCGGTCTGATCCTTCCGAATGTCAGGTATTGAGTCGCAAAATTTGCCTCCGGCAAGAAGATCTGAATAGATGCTATGAGTCCTACGAGCATTCCTACTATTCCCCAGATCACTGTTGCATAAGCAAAATCCCTGACGATCTTATTATCGTAACTGAATTTTTCAGGTGTCATTTTATATTTTTTATTCCTTTTTTAATTTTAAAAAGTAATGCGATTTGCGTATTGTGTATTGTGTATTAAATTTTATTCTATTTTTCAGATTCAGTATCATCAAGCAGTATCCTTACAGAAGGTGTATATTTATCATCATATTGTCCTGTCTTTACTGACCATATAAATGCTATCAGGAATGAACCTGCTACAATTATACTTACGATGACCAAAACAATGATTACACTCATATCAATTATTAAAAAATTAAAATAATTTAAAGTCTTTTTAATTTTGCCGAAAAATTTGTGGCTAATGTTACAAATACAACTATTGATATCGAATTTAACGGCATTAGTACAGCAGCTATAAGAGGAGAGAAAAAACCCGTTGCTGCAAGATATAAACCAATGATATTATACAAAAACGAAATGCCAAAACTGATCTTTATGATCCTCATGGTCGATCTTGAGAAATCCATGAAGCTACCTAATCTTGAAAACCCGGTCGACTCTGCTATAGCGTCGCATGAAGGAGAAAAATTCGTTATGTCTTCTGAGACAGTTACACCGACGTTGCTTTGCTTCAATGCGCCTGCGTCATTAAGCCCGTCGCCAATCATCATGATCCTGTCACCATTACTTTGTAATGACTTTATATAATTTAATTTGTCTTCAGGTGACTGACCAAACAGCATCGGACTTTCAGCAGAAAAATATTTATTCAGATTTTGTTTCTCGGCATTATTATCACCGGAAAGCAATGATAGTTTGTACTTTTCTGAAAGATCATTTATTACATCCATTAAACCACTTCTGTATCTATTGCTGAAAGAAAAATATCCCTTTACCGAATCATTAATGGAAAAGAATACATTCGATGAAATTGCATTCTTTGTATATTCCTTTTTCATGCCTAAATAAGTGCACTCAGTATTTTTAAGAACAAATCTGACCGAACCAATCTTCAGATCATCCCCGTTTATAATACATGAGATGCCTTCTCCCACAGATTCTTTGAAATTTTCAGCTTCGTAAAATTCATCGGATTCAATGGAATCATATATATTTTTACTTAATGGATGAGAAGAGTTTCTGACAAGAGTTTTAACCTTCGCCAGTTCCTCTTTACTTAAAGGATCTCCGTTATAAGTTACAGTAATGTCTTTCGAATTAGTAATTGTACCCGTTTTATCAAAGACTATAGAATTTACATTTGCAAGATTTTCAACTACAGATGAATTTTTCAGATAAAATTTATTTCTGCCGAATATCCTCTGAGCATTACCGAATGCAAAGGGAGTTGTAAGCGCAAGTGCGCACGGACATGCTACAATCAAAACCGTTGTAAATACATTTACAGCTTTGTTAATGTCTGGAAGCCAGTATAATGCTGATGATACTGCTATTGTCAGAACAGCAATAGTGAAATACTTACTTACAAAATCAGTCAATTCCGAAAATTTAGAAGTATTGTCCTTTTTAAAAGCAGGATCATTCCAGAGTTTAGTAAGGTGACTTTGCGAAACAGTTCTGATCACTTCAAGTTCAACAGATGAGCCTAAATGTCTACCCCCTGCATATATGATCTCGCCTGCTACTTTTAGCTCCGGGATCGATTCTCCCGATACAAAGCTGTAATCAACATTTGAGGTTTTTCCGAAAAGGATTGAATCTGCGGGAACTATCTCATTATTTCTAATCAGTATTCTGTCTCCGATTTTAATATTTGCAACGGGTATGCTTTTTTCTATTTTATCCTCTATCACCGTTACAGACACCGGAAAATAGGACCGGTAATCCCTTTCAAAATTCAATGATTCATATGTCTTACTTTGAAACAACTTTCCAAGCAGAAGAAAAAACACAAGCCCTGCCATAGAATCCATATAACCGGCATTATTAAAAAATATTATTTCATAAAGACTTCTGACAAATAAAGCAGTGATCCCTAATGAAATAGGAATGTCAATGCTGATGACCTTTTGTTTTAGCCCTGCCCATGCGGATTTGAAGTATCCGGAACTGCAGTAGAAAAATACCGGCAGAGAAAGCAGAATATTCAGATAATTAAAAAATATCTTAAGTGTGGGATCAGTAAAATTCTCTCCGGAGAAATACTCCGGAAAGCTCAATATCATTATGTTTCCAAGACAAAAACCAGCGACTCCTATTTTTATATAAAGATCTTTTTGTGATGATTTGCTTTTGCCTGTAGTTTCCTTATCATTGTGAATGTCTATCTTAGCTTCATATCCTGAATCTGATAATACCCTAATAATTTCTTTCAGTGTAATTACCGAACTGTCATAAACTATATGGATCTGTTTCCGGAGAAATTCAACTTTTGAGCTAAGTATTCCAGGATTGGTCTTGTAAATATTTTCCAGCATTCCGACACAGGATGTGCAGTGTATTCCGGGAATTAACAATGATACTGAGGAAACATTTTTACCGTTATAATTTCTGTTCTGACTGATTATTTTTTTCTGAATTTCAATATCATCAAGGAAATTAAATTTGATCGGATCAACATTCACAATATTCTTTATCCCGGATGTATTACTTGAATTACAGGAGCATGCAGATTTCTCTAAAGTGAGCGATGCTTGTGATTTTTCGAAATGATACTTACAGTTATCACTGCAAAGGTATTTATCTTCAAAAAGAATAATAGTTTCTTTGCAGTCATTACCGCAATAATGACATTTTAAGCCGATCTTAGAGGTTGTTTTACTCATTTAAAAGTTGATTCTAAAATATGCAAAAATAGTTTTATACTCTATCTAATTACCATTATTTAATATATGATAATTGTCATAGTTTTTTGATATTTATGATGATAAGAATATTCAATTATTTTTCAAATTAACAGTTAAAACAGGCTTGTAGGACGATCTGATAGTTTCTTCAGATACATTTTCAAAAAGTAATCTGACCAATCCTTTTTTTCCGTGAGTACCAATTGCAATTATGGAAGAGCTTACTTTTCCGGCATATTTCAAAATGCCTGAAGCTTTGGTGCTGTTTTCAAAAACAACTTCTTTATAATCTGTTTTGAATTTGTCATTGAATTTCCTAAGCAAAGCTTTATCTTCCGTATCATTATAGTGAGTAAATATATTTACTTTAAGCAGGTGTATGTCTGCGTTAAAAATATTCGCAAATGACTGAATGAATGGAAAAACTATATATGCTTCTTTTTCAAAATCCGATGCGAAAATAATAGTTTTTATCTTCTGCACTTTATGATTTACAATAAGTACCGGTATCTTGGAAAATCTTGATACCCTTTCAGCATTACTACCGATCAGAATTTTTGTAAGTCCGTGTGCTCCGCTCGAGCCCATAATTATCATATCTGATTTTGAGATCCTCGAATATTCTTCAATACATTTATATACTTTCAGACCGGTTCCGATCTTTATATCAACAGGGATATCCTTCAGATATTCGGAATTCCTTATTTCCTCGAGACGCAGTCTGATCTCGCTTTTTAATTTTTCATCATGAGAATTGTTTGTAATTGTGAGTTCGGGGGGAATTACAATAGGATCGCTTCCGAGGAAATAATAATTCTGCTTTTCTATAATACTTATCAGATGTATCATTGCTCCGGATTTTTTTGCCGTTACCGCAGCAAACTTCAGAGCATCTATTGAACATTTTGAAAAATCTATTGGTACGAGTATTGATTTCATTTTCACTTTATTACTTTTTACAAAAGTATAAAGTCATACTCATTATGCCAATGACTCAAATCATTTTATTTTATGACAAAAGTCATAAAACCATTTAAATTCATTTACTTTAACTCTTGATTAAAGTGCATTGCAAATTATTTATCATCGGAAATTCAAATTAATTATTACCAAATTCCATTCCGCCGCCGCGGACGAAATTCCCTATCCTAAATCTTTTAATGCGGCAGCTTATCCCTGAATTTTCCATATACCCACGTTCCGGTAATGGCAGAAATAATCGTAACTATGATCACGCTGAAGCCGCTCCCGAATTGTGCGAACAAAGGTCCGGGACACGCTCCTGTAATAGCCCATCCTATCCCAAATATTAAAGCTCCATAGATCTGACCTTTGTTGAATTTCTTATCATCAATATATATTTGTTCACCGTAAATACTTTTTAGTTTTAATCTTTTGATTATGGTAACAGATATTAACCCCACTATTACAGCAGTTCCGATTACACCGTACATGAAGAATGAAGAAAGCTGAAACATTTCCTGAATTCTGAACCAGCTTATAATTTCCGCTTTCACAAAAACTATTCCGAATATTATTCCAACCAATGTATATTTTAAATTATACCACCACGGATGTATGAGCTCTGATTCATTTGTACATAATGTATCCAGATGTCTTAATTCAATTTCTTCTTTTGTTTCAATATGATCGTTTGTTATCATTATATAAGAATTTAAAAAATTATTTAATTTATTAATTTAAAAATAAACGGAATAAGAATGTTTGTAGAGAAAAATCCGCCCGCCATGAAGAAGATTGTTGCTATGAGTGAAGTCTTCTGAAGATTAGCTAATCCCATAATGGAATGACCTGATGTACATCCGCCTGCATAACGAGTTCCGAATCCCACAAGAAAACCTCCTGCAACAATAAAAACCAAACCTTTCACGGTAAAAAGATTTCCCCAGCTAAACAGATCCGCAGGCAACAGTGATGAAAAATCTTTTATTCCATAACCCTTAAGTGTTTCAAGTGTTCTCTCTGTTACTTGTATTTCCTGTCCCGGATTCGAAAGAAAAGTTGAGGCTATAAATCCTCCAATTACTATCCCGCCTACAAAAAATAAATTCCAGATCTCTTTCTTCCAGTCGTATTTAAAAAATTTAACATTTCCCGGAAAACAGGAAGCACATATATGTCTGAATGATGAGGATATTCCGAATTTCTTATTACCAAGCACCAGCAGAAGCGGAACTATAAGTCCAATCATCACTCCGCTTACCGCCCAGTGCCAGGGTTGTTTTATTAATTCTAACATTATATTTTGATTTTATTTAAACTTATTTTTAAAGTATTAAACTTTTTATATTGTCGTGGGACATACAAAATCTGTTGTGGGTACTTCCGTTTCTTTTATACTATTAAATCCGCCTTCGACCTCTTTAAAATTATCCCATCCTCTTGATTTCAATATTGAAGCAGTTGTCATACTTCTGTAACCTCCTTCACAATGAATCATGAATTCCTTATCCTTAGGAAACTCTGCAAGATTTTCATTTATGTAATCAAGCGGAATGTTGATAGCTCCATCCACATGCTCAGCATTAAATTCACCGGGTTTTCTTACATCCACTATGATAGATTTTTCTTTGTCATATGATTTTTCAAATTCCAGTACGCTTATTCGATTTATTTTTTCTGTTTCTTTACCGGCAATTAACCAGGCATCAATTCCTCCGTTTAGATATCCTATGACATTATCATAACCTACTCTTGCAAGACGCATTACAGATTCTTCCTCTTTTCCGGGTTCGGTAATTAAAAGTATCTGCTGGTTCACATCCGGGATCAGTGTCCCGACCCATGGAGCAAATTGTCCGTCAAGAGAGATGTTAATGCTGTTAGGAATAAATGCTTTGTGAAAGAAAGCGTCATTTCGCGTATCAAGCATTACGGCATCTGTTTCATTGGCAGCTGCCTCAAACTCATCAGAGTTCATTGCCTTCAATCCTCTTTTCATAACTACATCAATATTTTCATAACCTTTTTTGTTCATCGCAACGTTCATCGGGAAATAGCTCGGAGGCGGAAGCAGTCCGTCAGTTACCTCTTTTACAAATTCTTCTTCTGTCATATTTTCTCTCAAAGCATAATTGGTTTTTTTCTGTGCGCCGATAGTAGAGATAGTTTCTTTGCTCATGTTTTTACCGCAAGCGCTGCCTGCTCCATGCGCCGGATAAACGACTACTTCATCTTCAAGTGTCATTACTTTATCTCTCAGGGAATGAAAAAGTGTTGCAGCTAACTGCTCCTGCGTCATGTCAGCAGCTTTCTGCGCAAGATCCGGTCTGCCGACATCTCCGATAAAAAGTGTATCTCCGGAAAACAGTGCAGCGTCTTTTCCATCTTCGTCTTTTAAAAGAAAACATGAACTTTCCATTGTATGCCCGGGTGTATGCAGAACTTTTATTTTAATGTCACCGACTGAATACTCTTCACCGTCTTTTGCGACAATGCAGTCAAAATCAGGTGCAGCTGTGGGACCATAAATGATCTTTGCTCCGGTTGCTTTTGCAAGATCAACGTGTCCGCTGACAAAGTCAGCATGAAAATGTGTCTCAAGAATATATTTTATCTTAACATTGTCTCTTTCAGCTCTTTCGATGTATGGTTTGATCTCTCTAAGCGGATCTATGATAACTGCTTCATCCTTGCTTGTAATGTAATATGCCCCTTGTGCAAGGCATCCTGTGTAAATTTGTTCGATTTTCATGATTTATTTTTTGTTAATTTTAAATTTTAGATTTTTTTATTTGTCTGTTTTTAATTCTCCACTCCAATTGTTAATGCCGCCTGTAAGATGATATAGATTTGTAAAACCATTCCTGATCATGATTTCACTCGCTTTTCCGCTTCGGTTTCCGCTTCTGCAATAGAGTATATATTTTTTTGAAATATCCAGTTTTGAAACTACTTCTTCAAAGTCAGGTGAAGTATAATCAATGAACATATCTGTCCCGGAGATGTATCCGCTTTCCCACTCAGCAGGTGTTCTGACATCGATGACAACGAAATTACTGTCTTCTGTCATTGTTAACATTTCTTCCTGATTTATGTTAACATAGTTTGCAGTTGTATCTTTTTTAAAGAGTTTAGTGATAAAACCGCTTTTAGTTGTAGCACCTGCAAATGTTGAAAACAGTAAAGATCCAAGCAGAGCTCCGTATGCTATTGATATGTATTTATTGGATGTGATCGGGCAGGTACCGGAAGTGCATCCGACGAATTTCCAGTAAAGAAAGCCTGCTACTGCGCCGGTAATTATTCCTATATAAGTCATCTTTATTATTTATAATTTATTTTTAATTAAATTTATAAAAATTTCATTTCCGCTCCTTTGCGGAATTGAGTTGTAACACTTTTCCAGAATTTTGATCTCAAAATATTTTCCGAAGATTTCTCGGTACTCTTCTTCTGATCCTCCGAATGGAGGTCCTTCTTTGTCAAATTCCCTGTCAAATAATACTCCCACCAGTTTTCCATTATTATTTAACAGTTCAGACATTTTTTCAGCATAATTTTCTCTGAGTCCCGGGTCCAAAGAACAAAAAAATGTCTGCTCAATAATTAAATCATAATTTCCTATGTGCTCAAAGAAATTTTGATTTAATAAATTTATGTTTTTATTTCCTTTGAATTTTGTTTCAAGATTCTTTATTAATTCAGTTGATATGTCCAACAGATTTATATTCTTAAATCCGGATCCGGAAAGGTATTCGGCTTCGTAAGCATTTCCGCAACCGGGTATCAGTATGTTCAGTTCTTTATTCTGAAGCTGGTCAGCGTAATCAGTTAAAGGTTTTGAATACATTCCAATATCCCATCCGGTCTGACCGGTTACATATCGTTCACTCCAGAAATTGTTGTCGAATTTATTAAGCATTTATATATTGTAAATTTGGTTTATCATTAAAATAAATTACACGTTTCCATACAATCAAATATCTTAAGGATGTGTCTGTCCTCAAGGCGGTACATGACATTCATACCGTTCTTTTCACATTTAAGGATACCTCTGTCCTTCATTTTTATCAAATGATGTGATAGAAGAGACTGTTCTGTGTTGAGTTTTATTCTTTGCTGTATTTCGGAAACGGAAAGAGGTTCTTTTTCTTCAAGAGCCTCAAGTATTTCTAGTCTGACAGGATGCCCGATAGTTTTAAGTATCTCAGCTACACGGGTTACCTGTTCTGCGTTTAATTGTTTTCTTTTTAAAGTTGCTGGCATGTTTTATAATTAAGTACACAAATATATGAACATTTATTCATATAGTCAATAGTGAATTTCTTCTCTTTATTAACAGGGTATGATTTTTAATCCATTGCCAGAGTCTCATCGGCTATATCGGGGGACTCTGACGAAGTCTTGAATTAAATGAACTTATCTGATAATTTGATAAAACCTAATTTAACTACTGTTATAAATAATTTCATTAATTCCTAAAATTGTAATTTTGAAAATTTTATATAACATACTCTTTAAATTAATTGTCATAATTACTTATACATATTTACATATAAAATTTCAAAAATATCTTTTTAAGATTGGTAAATTTTTTCTCAAAGCAATGACTTTTGGTAAATATCCAAAAAATAAAATTTCCGACGTACAGTATGTGATATCGCAGGTTAGGGTGTTTTTGTTTTAATTATTTTTGCTTTTCTTATACTAGTATTCATTAATAATTTTTTATGAAAGAAGTAAATCCACTTAGATTTTTATACTTATATATGAATGAGTTTCGAATGAACTGTGATTCTTCCACCATATTCCCGGATCCCCGCTAAAAACATGCGGGGATGACAATTTTTTGAGGCTATTGACCAAATAAAAATTATTGAAAAATTACTCAAGATAATATTATTCTCTTAATAGCCTTCATTTAATTCATTACAGTTCATAGTTCAAGCAAACTCATAGTCTTCATTCCAATTCATTCCAAATCATAGTCATCATTCCAAATCATAGTCAATCTCAATTGAAACTTTGTAAGAGTAAATTTATATTGATGAAAATTCTTTTACACCTTGTTACCGCATTATACCATTTAGTTTAAATCTTCTTAAAATTAAATTACACTTCAATTAATACGGGAAATATAATAAATACATTACGTAGTATGTGTTAATGAATTTTTATAAAATCAATTTTAATATTTAATTATATAATGGCAAAAGAAAAAACAGACCGCAAAGAAATCACAAAAAATATTCTAATGGATGATGAAACGGAAGTTTTGTTTGACGGAGAATCGGGCATTCCGGATCTGAAGTCTACAATACCTGATAATCTTCCTGTACTTCCTTTAAAAGACATCGTTGTATTTCCGTATATGATGTTTCCGATACTGGCAGGCAGGGAATCATCGATAGCGGCAATAAACAAATCAGTGGAGAAAGATAAATTCATTCTGCTTGTCACCCAGCTTGATGAGAAGATCGAGGATCCGACCTTTGAAAATCTTTACCGCACAGGTACAGTAGCAAAAATAATTCAGGTGCTGCGTCTTCCCAATGGTTTGATAAAGGTACTTGTAGACGGACTTGTAACTGCGGGAATTGATAAATTTCATTCTGATAAATTTATTACTGCGGATATTAACTTAAGACCGAATCCAATAAATAAAGATACCGAACTTGAAGCGCTTATCAGACAGTCTTCGAAGCTTTTTACAGATTATGTTAAATCAAACAGAACAATTCCACATGAGACTTTAGTAGCTTTTGATAACATAAAAGAGGCTGACAGGAAACTATTTTATATAGCATCAACGATAAATGCCAATGTTCATAAGAAACAGCAGATACTCGAAATAGATGATCTTCACAAACAATTCTATGAAGTGTTGTTTTTACTTGGATCTGAGATGGAAGTTCTGAATGTAGAAAAAGAGATAGATGCAAAGATCTATCAGACCATGCAGAAGAATCAGAGAAAGTTCATTGTACAGGAGCAGATCAGAATACTTCAGGATGAACTTGGTGAAGGCGTAGAGTCTGATCCGGAGCTGATAAAGCTCAGAGATCAGATTGAAAAAAGCGGAATGCCCGAGCAGGTAATGGCAAAGGCGATGGAAGAACTAACGAAGCTTAAAAAACTGCCGACAATGTCACCTGACTATTCGGTTATCAGAAATTATTTAGACTGGATGGTAAGCGTGCCATGGAGTCAGTATACTCCTGACAACTTTGATCTCAAGCATGCAAAGAAAATTCTCGATGAAGATCATTACGGACTCGATAAAGCCAAAGACAGAATACTTGAGCTTATGGCTGTATTAAAATTATTACATGACAAGAATATAAAAAAATCCCCTAAAGGTCAGATACTTTGTTTTGTCGGACCTCCCGGAGTCGGAAAAACTTCTCTCGGTAAATCCATTGCAAGAGCTATCGGAAGAAATTTTGTAAGGATCTCAGTCGGCGGCATAAGAGATGAAGCTGAGATACGCGGTCACCGCAGAACATACATTGGTTCCATGCCGGGTAAGATCATTCAGGCAATGAAAAAATCCGGAAGCGTAAATCCTGTTTTACTTATAGATGAGATAGATAAAATGAGCAATGACTTCAGAGGAGATCCGTCCAGCGCAATGCTTGAGGTACTTGATCCGGAGCAGAACTCTTCGTTTAACGATCATTATCTGGATGTAGATTATGATCTTTCAAATGTTTTATTCATCACGACAGCGAATGTTTATTATAATATTCCTCTGCCGTTACTTGACAGAATGGAGATCATTGAAATGAGAAGTTATCTTGATTTTGAAAAAGTACAGATAGCAGAGAGACATATAATTCCAAAAGAGATCGAAGAGCACGGACTGACAACGGATAATATAGAATTTCCCGAAGAAGTAGTTATGAAGATAGTTCAGGAATATACACGTGAATCCGGCGTGAGAAGTCTTGAGAGAGAGATATCATCAGTAATAAGAAAGACCACCAGAGCAATTGTAGAGAATACCGATAAAAAGAAATCCGGGAAGAAAGTGGTAGTGACTCCCGAGCTTGTTGAAAAATATCTAGGAGTACAGAAATACAAGCAGAAGATCGCTGAATACGGCGGAAAGAACATGATCGGTTCGGTCATAGGACTTGCATGGACATCCATGGGCGGTGACATACTTAATGTCGATGTTACGATAATGAAGGGCGCAAACAAATTCATACTTACGGGAAAGCTGGGAGACATCATGAAAGAATCTGCTCAGGCGGGATTCTCATATATTAAATCAAATGCAAAGTTGTTTAAAATACCTGAATCATTCTTTAAGGAAAAAGAGATTCACATTCATCTTCCAGAAGGCGCAATCCCTAAAGACGGACCTTCAGCAGGTATTACAATGATAATGGCAATGCTCTCGGCAATTACAAAATGTCCTGTAAGAAGCGATGTTGCGATGACAGGTGAGATCACACTGAGAGGGAATGTACTTCCGAT
>JAGPCH010000182.1 GCA_018058125.1 Ignavibacteria bacterium
ATATTGTTATTAAGCTTCTTCTGTTTGCTTTTCTTCTGCAATAGCAATTCTCTCTTTACATTTAGGACATTCAAGAAAATCACCGTCTTTCTTTGTATTTTTCTTTACAAGATAATTGTTGCCGCAGCCTGCGCAATCCTGCATTACAGGCACCGAGCTTGTTATAAAATCACAATCCGGATATTTTGTACAACCGTAAAAGAATCTCCCGCCTTTTGCTTTTCTCTGTAATATCTCTCCTTCATTACACTTCGGACATTTGATACCGAGCGTAATTGGTTTTATGCCGTTACATTTAGGATAGTTTGTACAGCCATAAAACTTACCGTATCGTCCGACCTTGATCTGCATTTGTGCGCCGCATTTATCGCAGATAACTCCCTTTGCCATTTCAATATCTTTCTCAGTCGGCTGCATAAGCGGCAAAGCGCCTTTGCATTTCGGAAAATTTTCACAGGACAGGAACTGTCCGTTCCGGCTCCATTTCTTTTCCATCTTTGCGCCGGTCTCAGCTCCGCATTCGGGACAGGATATGTCTGTTTTTTCAACAAGTCCTTTTTTTATCTGAGCGGCAATTGCATCTGCTTCGGTCAGATCTTTGTTAAAAGGAAGATAAAATTCATCAAGTACTTTTTTGTATGAACTGTTTCCATTAGCAATCGTGTCAAGCTCTTCTTCCATCTTTGCAGTAAAGTTTACATTTATCACATCATCGAAATGTTCGGCTAAAACTTTATTCACTGCTCTTCCAAGATTGGTTGCGTGTAGTTTCTTTTCCATTACCTCGACATACATCCTGTTGATAACTGTTGACACAATAGCCGCAAAAGTACTCGGTCTTCCTATTCCAAGTTTGTCAAGCTGCTTGATAAGACTGCTTTCCGTATATCTCGGCGGCGGATTTGTAAAATGCTGATCTTTACTGAGACTCAGCGCTTTCACAAAATCTTCTACATTAAGATCGGCGGGTATCAATGTCAGATCATCTTCATCTATTTCATTTCCGGTATTATCAGTCGTATCCTCTTTGACATCTTCATATACTTTAAGAAATCCGCTGAATTTCATTACGCTTCCTGTGGCTTTGAAAAGATAAGTATTTTTTGATCCTCTGGGAGAAAGTGCTTTTATAATTACAGTCTTCTGATCAAGAACAGCCTGTGACATCTGCGAAGCAACAAATCTCTTCCATATAAGATCATAAAGCAGATGAAGATCTTTGCCGAGCTTTTTCATGTCTTCCGGACGCCTGTTTACATCCGTTGGTCTGATGGCTTCGTGCGCATCCTGCGTATTTTTCTTTTTTGATTTAAATTCTTTTGGTTTTGCCGGAAGAAAATCTTTTCCGAAATTTTCATTTATATATTCTCTTGCTGAGTCAATTGCTTCATTGCTGACTCTTGTCGAGTCAGTTCGCATATACGTGATCAATCCGACAAGTCCGTCCTCTTTATTCCCTTCAATACCTTCATACAGTTTCTGAGCAAGCATCATTGTTTTCTTCGGAGAAAATCCGAGTCTTGTAGATGCAGTCTGCTGAAGCACACTAGTTGTAAACGGAGCGGGTGCATTCCGTTTAACTTCCTTTACGGTAATGTCTGTGATCTTATATTTATTATCCTTCAGCTCCTGTAAAATCTTATGCGCATCTTCTATGTCTCTGATACACGGATCCTCCCCGTCAAACTTCAGAGTATCTTCATTTATTTTATAAAGCTTTGCAGTAAATGACTTAGAGTTTCCCGAAGGTTTTGAAAACATTCCTTCTACTGACCAGTATTCCTTAGGTTTGAATTTTTCTATTTCATCCTCTCTGGCGCAGATGATCTTTAAAGCAACCGATTGTACTCTCCCTGCAGATAGACCGAAATAAAAAGTTTTCCATAAGAACGGACTCACCTTATATCCGAGTATCCTGTCCATGACTCTTCTTGCAACCTGTGCGGAAACTAAGTTTTCATCTATCTTCCGGGCATTACTCATTGCCAGCTCTACTCCGGTCTTGGTTATCTCATTGAAAAGGACCCTGTGAATTTTTTTCTTGTCAATGACGACCTCATCGGCAATGTCAGATGCTATGGCTTCCCCTTCACGGTCAGGATCTGTCGCTATGTATACTTTAGTTGATGACGATGCAATGCTTCTCAGATTATCTATAATCTTTTCTTTACCGGGAATGACGGCAAAAGTGCCTTCATATCCGTTTTCCAGATCAACATTCATTTTACTTTTAGGAAGGTCTTTTATATGACCTACTGTTGCTTCTACTACAAAATCTTTTCCAAGATATTTATTGATTGTCTTTGCTTTCGAAGGCGACTCTACTATTACTAATGATTTTGCCATTTATATTATTGGTTTCTTTTTCTTTAAATTATTAATGTATTGTTTCATTGTTGCTGAATACCATTCTCGACGAAGTTCTATCCATCAGAACTGAATTAAACAGTATTCCGGTAAGTACTACTTTCAGCTCTTCTACTCCCGCATAATGAAATCCTGAAATTATCAGTTTATCCAGAAGAAGTTCTTCTTCATAATCCGAGATAACACCGAGCTCTTTCATCTGAATGATAAATCCCTGTCCTTCCGTAGTTATAATGTTTTTCTCCGCTTCATGAAGAAATCTGTGCGATTTTGATTTGTAACCCGGCTCGTTGAATACTTTTTCACCATCCTCTATTTTTGAAAATATCCATGCGAATGCTGAATTGATCTCCGCTTCAGTATATCCTTCACTGTTCAGTTTTTCCAGATCTACTTCACTAAGCTGTTTACTTTCCCTGATCTCATTTAAGATCATTATTATTATTTCCAGTACTTTTTCCTGCATTTTTTATTTAATCCTTTAAACTTTTTAAATATTTTAAATAAAAATTTTCTTTTTTCCTCATTAAAGATTTTTCTGTTTTAGTTTTATCCCCGTAACCGCAAAGATGAAGGATCCCGTGAATAATTACCCTTCCAAACTCATCATACAGATCCGTTTTGAATCTTCGGGAATTTGTCTCAACCGTATCAGAAGATATCAGCAATTCGCCTTCGGTATGGCCATTTTCATCATTATCATAAAACGTGATAATATCGGTTTCAAAATCATGATCTAAATATTCCCTGTTATAATCCCTTATAAATTTATCACTGCAGAATACTAAATTAATGTTTCCGAAAATATCATTTTCATTATCCGAAATATGTTTGATCACATTTTTCAGATTTTTTTTAAACTCTTTGGGAAACTTAATTTTCTTCTTGAATAAAAAATTTATTTTCAAGTTTTTAGGGAAATAATTCTGAGGTTATAATAATTCCAGATAATGTAAAAGACTGAAATGTATTACCTCTCAAATTTTATTGTTCGGTTACAGACAATGCTACTGCTGCAAGAAGTTTCTCTGAATTTAATTCCGTAAAATCCGTTGACAATATTTTCCTGCTTACATTGGAATACAATGCGCAGTCACCCTGTCTTGAGATTATAAGCCCTGAGATCGCAGTTTCGGTCTCGGAAATAAAAATCACCTCTTCAAGCATTTCACTAATAATAAAGTTATTGCATGACTGAAGCTGAAGATGAGTATTATTTGTATAGACAGATATCAGATAAGATTCATCACTGTCAGTAAATATCTCTACACTGATATTTGATTTTATCTTTTCATTTCTGATATTTATCAGATACGAGTTTTCGGTTTTCCGGAATTTTTCAGTGAAGAGTTTCTCAATATTTGAGAGATCTTCTTCACTTATCTGTACTTTTTGAAATGTCAATTTAGTAAATGTTTTTCACTCAAAAACCCTAACTGAAAATATCAATTAGGGTCTTCTTTATGCTCTTAAAAAAATTATTAACTAATTAATCTAACATTTGTAGCTTTAAGACCTTTTGCGTCTTCAGTTATTTCAAATTCAACATCTGCGCCCTCATTGAGAGTTTTGTATGAATCATCAGAAACAACATCCCCGAAATGTACAAATGCATCTTTACCGTCGTTTGTAACTACAAAGCCATAACCTTTTTTTGCATCAAACCATTTAACTTTACCTTGTGGCATTTTTCCTCCGTTATATTTGATTAAAGCACTTGAAACATTTTAGACAATGACATTTAATAATTTATTTTAGTTTCAAATGCAAAATTAGTCATTGCTTACCACCCGAGATAAAAATATTTCTTTTGTTTTATTTCAGGAACGCTGTAAAAATATCTATATATATTTACTTTGTCAATTGAGAATCATTTTTTTATTTAAAACAGCGGTTATTTAATTGGACTGGTATGTCTATATATAAATATATTTAACTGTTAAAAGATTTTGGATTTTTGATTTTTGATTTTTGAAATTAACCAATTAACCAATTAACCAATTAACTATTCAATCAGGAAACCCTCAGCCACTTTTTTCCGTCTAATGTCAATATATCTGAATATATAATATTATATAAAACAGTTATTTTTAAATTAACAAATATATAAGGAGTAATTCATAATGAGTAAGATAATTACAATTTTTACATTTCTGTTTTTAACTGCTTCAACTGTTTTTGCTCAAAAGA
>JAGPCH010000183.1 GCA_018058125.1 Ignavibacteria bacterium
GTACATAATCACCAATTACCGCTTCTTTGATCAATCCTGAACTTTTGTATCCGGCAAAACCAGAAACAAAGTCTGAAATATTTTTTTCACCGCGATCTTTTTCAATAGTAAGATTTGCTTCCAGATTATATTTCAAAGTGGTAAATTTAGAATTGAATTGATTGTAAATCTTAACTCTAGTTCCTTCATATTTACCTGACAGATATCCGCCTTTTGGCTGAAGGTCCTGAAGGAACCTTGATCTCAGACGGTTTTTTAAAAGAGAATTTGTGACTGTGGATTTATTTTTTTGCGAATAATAATTATCATAATTCTGAATATTGATATTCTTTTTGCTGACTTTTAAATAAATTTTAATTTTTTCATAAAGATCAGCCGTAATTCCTTCAATCTTAAGTAACTCACGTTTTGATTTGAAAAAACCTGCATCTTTTTTGTAATCCACTATTTTTTTTGAGATAACAGAATTCAGGTAGGGTATGGTTTCGAGTTGCTTGAGATCAATTTGATTTAAATCATAGGGATGCTTTCTGAGATATTCAAGCTGATCGAGTAATTCAGAATCTTCTTCGCCTGAATCAATTTCTTCAAGAAGCAACTCTTCATTTAGATCATTTTCCGGAATGTATGAACCGGTAGAATCCGGATTTTCTTTTAAACTGTTATTTTGTGAAACTGCAGAATTTGGCTGAGTGAATAAAATCATTATCATCATAGCAGCAAAAGTTTTCATAAGTCATCTGATGTATGGTTAAATGAAAAAATATACTCAGATAATAACTGTATTCAAAAGTTAAATTTTAATGTTTGTGAAAACGAAATACTGGAAACGGGGATTTGGGTAACAGGAAGTAAAAAAGGATGGATGGGTTTTTATAAATGTGACTTTGTGAAGTCGGGTGTTAAGTGTGGCACACTTTGTCAACATTTTAAGTTATTCAAAATTTTATCAAAGTGTGCCACACTTCCCGGAAATTATTTCAAACTGACAATCTCTGCAGCCATAACCTCTCTCGTAGTATTATTATTTCTCTGTACAAACACCACTATGTCAGTTTTACTCTGATCTATATCCGGACTTATGCTATAGCTCTGATTAAAACTTTTGGTCTGTCCCGGACTTATTGTGAAAGTCTGCCCTGTTGTTGGTGTTACAAGATCTCTTAATGTATTGTCAAAATGTGTTTCACCATTTGGCGCATTGTACATTATCTCATTTTCCGCAACCGCTACATGATAAACCAGATCATTATAAACTTCTCCTGATTCCTGTTTGATCTGAATGTTTATGCTTCCGCTTCGAGTGACACTATCATAAGTGTTTGTAAGTTTAACTGCATATGTTCTTGTGTCAGAGAGGAATTCATTTATCTTATTCGTCCATGAAGTCTGACTGAAAGCACCCATATAACCGCCCAGTAGAAATGTTCTCGGATTTACTATAGCAGCATTTGGATAGAAACTCATTCTGGCATTGTTATCAGTTGTATTATACAAATAGAAGGGATCTCCGGCAAAAAGTGTTGTATGATATCTTAAAATAACTACATTAGCATCATTGGAAGTTACCCCCTGTAAACGAAAAATTTCATCAAGATATGTATTAGCTTCTACACATGGGATACAGCTTGTATTTGTGAAAATTTCTACCAGAACTTTACTTGTAGGATTGATCGATTCAAGAGAAGTAGAAAAAGAAAACAGGCTTGACCAGTCAGTAGTATCAGTAGCCAAAACGGCATTTACTCTCCAGTGATAGGTACTGCTGTCATTAAGAATGCCGCTTGCCGCTGTAAAAGATGAAGATGTTAATCCTGCTGTATCAATTACAAAAGAAGTAAAAGCCGGGTTAAGTGAAACCTGCAATGTATAACTGACAGTATTAGGAAAATCAACCCAGTCAAAAACAGGATTGAGTTCAGATATTGTAGTATTATTTCCCGGCGACAGAAGTTGTGGAGATGTTACGGGTTCAGAGTTATTCATTACTGTATCGTCATTGCTTTCACAAGAGTAAAAGGATATGACTATTAATAATACAGGAAATATTAAAAAGGCTTTTTTCATTTCTATTCTAAAATTTTATTAAACTTATTAATAAATTTAAATTTTTCAATGCCGGAAAATTATATTCATAGTTTTTCAGATTAATCATTCAAAATCATGGTCAATACTGAGTTGCGATCAATACTCTGAATCCTTCAAACGGCTGTACAAATCTGCATATTCCGTTAGTACATTTCAGACCGCCTCTTTCCGAACCATAAGATACTCCGAATGTATTGGACTGATTCAGTTTATATGAGATCTCACCTGTAAACCAGCTGCTTTTTCCGGTCGGCTCATCTTCATTGTTTGTAAATTCAGAAGTTACGGTTAAAACCAGTGAAGGTGAGCTTGAGAATGTAAGTGAGTTATACTGATTCATAAAATTCTTATCACCAATATTGATAGAGTTATTAGCCCATTGAGTCTCATTAATAAAAGTCAGAGAATAAATATCCGTAAAAGAATATCTGAATTCCAGAGGTATGGTAGTTGTTTTTATGATCTCCGAACTTGAGGGATTGATCTGATTATATAAAACATTATTCTGCAAAGCAAGAGCCAGCTTTCCGTAAATTTTATCAGTAGCATAATCTTCAGCTTCCAGATAAATCTCCCAGAATGGTGAGAAGGCGTTATTCATATCTGGTAACCAGCTGTCTCCTCTGTCAACTCTCTCATACGAAACAATTGAAGATGTATCAATATCAGTATATTGATAATGTTTTGAAGCTATGCTGCCGCTTAAATTAAAACTCAACTTATCATTTGGAACATATACAAAATCAATCTGTCCGCCAACCTCATCATTGAAATCAACAACATGAGGATTTCTTGATGTCAGCACAGAATTATTTTCTTTTTGCGCTGTCGGGGGATTTTGATAAGGAAGCATTCTTGAAGGTCTGGTGTTACTTCTATTGTCCGGCAAGGTAATGTCAAATCTGTAATTCTTATATTCCATTGTCATTCCAAGATTACCGAAAGTATAAGAAAAAGCCGAATAAAGTCCGTCTCCGTTAGCAGTGCTGGCATTGTAAATTTCATTAGGGGAAATAACGGATGACTTAAATGCGTATGATGTATAAAACTGCATACTCTTATATTCAATATTTAAAAACCCTTCTGATACATCAGAATTTACATATGTTAAAAAACCTTCTTCAGGAAGAATACCGTTTGAATGAACATAGTTAAGTCCCATTGTCAATGGCTTCAGAGGAGAAACTCTCAGAAAAGCATTTCTGAGTTTATAGCTTTCTACCCTGTACGGATCAAGATAATCCCGGAAATTAATATTCCCGCCAATTATCTGCGCCTTTAACTGAAGCGGGTTTTTAAATTTAAAAGTATTCTCATACCCGATCCTTACTCCGTCTATTCCGGTATCATAAGCAAGTGCCCGGTCTTCAAAAGTATTAAGGGACATTCCAAGGGATATTGCTTCCCAGAAATCTCCGGCTCTAAGTGAAATCCCGGATTCATGATCATATTCTACAAACCGCTTTGCAATACCGACAAAATTTACGCCATACTCTATTGAATCGCTGATTTCATTTCTAAAACCAAAAGTGACACCGTTTATTTTGACTCTCGCATCAGTAAGATTTTCAAAATATTCTTTTGGATTTTTAATTGAACCGGTATACTGATAACCGTTACCATATCTCAGCAGGTTACTTACTGCTGCTTCTACATTCAGATTTATCTGAGAATTTGCATCAGAGCATAAAAATAAAACAAAGAACAGAACTGATAATTTTTTAATCATTTTTTAATCAATTTTTCATTATTCGATAAATGATATTATCATTTGATTAGGTAAACTCCTTAACAACTGTGTAACTATAATTTTAAAGGACTATTTATCAAATACAGCTGGATTATTACTTTGATTCCTCTTTAATGTCCTCGGCATCATTTCCGCTGAGAGCATCTTCAATTTCTTTTTCGATCTTAACTTCATCACCGGTAATATATCCAAGATGTTTTGCAATAATGTTTTTATTCTTATCAATAATCAGCGAATATGGAATTCCCACACCGCTGTAATCTTCAAATATCTTCTTATCCAGATCAAAAATGACAGGGAATGTATATTTATTGGCGTTAATAAAAGACTTTACTTTTGAAACTGATTTTTGATTATCCTGACTGATTGCAAGATATGTAAATCCCTGATCTTTGTATTTTTCATAAATTGGCTGCATTTTTTTCATCTCTTCTTTACAAGGTGAGCACCAGGTAGCCCAGAATGAGATCATTACAGGACCTTTTTCCAGTAACTTGCTGAGTACGATCTCATTGCCGTTAAGATCATCTTTTTCTATTTCATTAAAATACTGACTGTAAGAAATAACAGGTGTTAATATGATAAAAAATAATATTGCTAAAATTGTCTTTTTCAATTTTGATTTGTTTAATTTTAAAAAATGAAAGTAAAATCAGAAAATTATCTGACTGCTTTAAGAT
>JAGPCH010000006.1 GCA_018058125.1 Ignavibacteria bacterium
GTGTATTTGTTTATGAGAACGGAATTGCTGTTTCCAAAGACATTTAAACCGGTATAAGAACCGATAAGGAAATACAGATAACCTCCGGGCTAAATGGAGGAGATACGATCATAACTACAAACATACTCAGACTTAAACCCAACAGTAAAATTAAAATCGTAAAAATAAATTAAAATAGACCGGAGATGACCTTATCCTCAGTATGCATAAAGAAACCTGTTCTGGCAATTGTACTTTCAATTGTACTGGTTATCTTTGGTATTGTCGGATTAGTTAATCTGGAAGTAAGGGAATATCCAAATGTAGATGCTCCTATAATTACTGTTACGACCAACTTTCCCGGAGCAAACTCCGATGTAATTGAATCTCAGATCACGGAACCTCTGGAGCAGTCTATTAACGGGATCGACGGGATCTCTATCATGTCAAGTACAAGCCGCGAGCAAAGAAGTCAGATCAGTGTGGAATTCGATCTAGATAAAGACATTGATGCGGCTGCAAATGATGTAAGAGACAGGGTTTCGAGAGTTCTCAGACAGCTTCCGCCTGATATTGAAATCCCAAGTGTTGAGAAAGCTGATGCTGACGCTTCTCCTATCATAATTGTTTTTGTAAGCAGTAATTCAAAAAATGTACTTGAAGTAAATAACTTTGCAGCAAACGTAATTGCCGAAAAAATACAAACCATTAAAGGCGTAAGTTCTACAAGAATATTCGGTGAAAGAAAATATTCAATGAGACTGAGATTCAATCCGGATAAACTCAATTCTTACAACATGACTCCTCTTGATGTAGAGAAGGTGCTGGTAAAAGAAAACATAGAACTTCCTTCCGGAAGAATTGAAGGAGATAATACAGAACTTACAATAAAGACATTCGGAAGACTTTCTAAGCCGGAGGAATTCAATAATCTTATTATTAAAAACGTTGACGGAAGTGTAGTAAGATTAAGTGATGTAGGAAATGCCGAATACGGGCCGGAGAATGAAAGAAATGAAGTAAGAGGATACGGCTTGCCGGGTGTCGCCGTCGCAATACTTCCTCAACCCGGTGCGAATGTACTTCAGATATCGGATGAATTCAATAAGAGATTCGCTGAGATAAAAAAAGATCTGCCTGAAGGAATAGAAGCAAACGTTATTTATGATTTCACTACATTCGTCAGAAAAACTGTTATCGAAGTTGAAGAGACTATATTCATTGCATTCGGTCTGGTTGTTCTTATAATATTTTTATTTCTCAGAGACTGGAGATCTACATTCATACCGGTAGTTGCAATTCCTGTTTCTATCCTTGCAACGTTTTTCATTTTATATCTTGCTGATTATTCTATCAATGTGTTGACTCTATTCGGAGTTATACTTTCCATAGGACTGGTATGTGATGATGCGATAGTAGTACTGGAAAATATTTATTCTAAAATAGAACAGGGGATGTCTCCCATGCAGGCGGCTTATAAAGGTTCGAGGGAAATTTTCTTTGCTGTAGTATCAACGACCATAACGCTTGCTGCGGTTTTCCTTCCAATTATGTTTTTACAGGGTCTTACTGGAAGACTATTCAGGGAGTTTGCAGTTGTAATAGCCGGATCGGTTCTGATCTCTGCTTTTGTTGCCCTTACTTTGAGTCCGATGTTAAGTTCGAGATTACTCAGACAGCATGAGCCGGGGTGGTTTTACAGGATCACCGAACCGTTCTTTGTCAACCTTGGCAATTTATATAGAAGATCGCTGGAGTATTTCATGAGTGTCAGGTGGGTGAGTTTTATAATAATGATTGCAGTATTTGTTTTGATCTATTGGCTCGGAACAAAATTGAAAACAGAGTTAGCGCCACTTGAAGACAGATCGAATATCAGAATATCAGTTACAGCTCCGGAGGGATCATCTTATGAATATACAAATAAGTACATACGGGAGATAGGACAGTATGTAATTGATTCAGTTGAAGAGACCTATTATCCAATTGAGATAGTAGCAGGAGGCGGAGGAAATACTTCGGTAAATTCGGGGTTTATAAATATTTATCTGACTGAACCGGAAGAAAGAACAAAAACTGCTGAAGAAATTTTTAAAAAATTAGCAGGTGAAATAGAACAGTTTACAGGAGTAAGATCATCAATTTCGCAACCTCCAACCATAGGAAGCAGATTCGGCGGATTGCCTGTTCAGTTTGTAATAGAAGCTCTAAGTTATGAAAAACTTATCGAAATTCTTCCTGCATTCATGGAAGAAGCAAATAATGATCCTAGAATACTTTTTGCGGATGTAAATCTTAAAATAAACAAGCCTGAGATCTCACTGACTATAGACAGGGAGAGAGCAGCAGATATGAATGTATCAATTGACGACATTGGAAAAACCCTGCAGTCTGCATTTGGAGGACAGAGGATGGGCTATTTTCTTATGGATGGAAAGCAGTATGAGGTGATAGGGCAGTTTGACAGAGAATACAGGGATAAGCCTTCTGATCTGAGATCTCTGTTTGTAAAAAACAGCGATGGCGAGATGATACAGCTTGAAAATTTAGTAAAACTGGAAGAGACTGCCGTTCCGACTTCAAGATTCAGATATAACCGTAATGTATCAGCCACGATATCCGCCGGATTAAAACCCGGATATACTTTAGGTGATGGAAATACAGCTATGAAAGAAATAGCCGGCAGAGTATTGGATGAGAATTTTTTCACTTCTTTTTCGGGACAGTCTAAGGATTTTGAAGATAGCTCATCGAGTCTTCTTTATGTCTTTTTCTTTTCAATAGTTCTGATATACCTTGTATTATCGGCACAGTTTGAGAGTTTTATAGATCCTTTTATTATAATTATTACTGTTCCACTTGCAATAGCCGGTGCATTGCTGTCCTTATGGTATTTTGACATGACAATTAATATTTTCAGTCAGATCGGCATGATTATGCTGGTTGGATTAGTTACAAAGAATGCCATTCTCATTGTAGAATTTGCAAATCAGAAAAAAGCTACGGGAATGGACAGACTCGAAGCTGTAAAGCAATCAGCGGAGCAGAGATTCAGACCGATACTTATGACAAGTCTTTCGACAGTGTTGGGAATTTTACCGATTGCATTGGGATTTGGCGCGGGAAGCAGGATTTCGCTTGGTATAGCCGTAGTAGGTGGTTTGTTATTTTCCGGATTCTTAACGCTTTATATAGTGCCTTCTATATATTCTTACATTTCTTCTAAAAAAACAAAAATCGCTGAAGACGAAATTGAAATTCCTGAGAGCACTGAAATCAGGATAAATCCTGTTTAACAAGGAATATTCTTCCATTCAGGTTAAATACAAGCATATCATTTTTATTAACTGTTTCCTTAAACTAAATTGATTTATAAATCATATTTCCCTAATTTGCTTTACCTCATAATGCATCTAAAAATAATTTAAATGTCTGATCTAAAAATCTTTGCCGGAAGGTTTTCCAATTACCTAGGAATAAAAATAGCAAAAGACTTAAAATGTAAATTAGGAAAATGTTCGATTCAGACCTTCTCTGACGGAGAAATCTGGGTAAAGTATAATGAAAACGTAAGGGGAAGTGATGTTTTTATTATTCAGTCTACTATTCCTCCTGCTGACAATCTCATGGAACTTCTGATAATGATCGATGCAGCAAGACGGGCTTCTGCGCGAAGAGTTACTGCCGTGATACCGTATTTTGGTTATGCGCGTCAGGACAGAAAGGATCAACCTAGAGTTGCAATTACGGCTAAGCTGGTTGCAAATCTGATTGCCGAAGCAGGCGCTGACAGGGTAATCACAATGGATCTTCATGCATCTCAGCTTCAGGGATTTTTTGATATTCCGGTAGATCATTTATATGGATCAGCTGTTTTCATGCGAAAATTCAGGCAGATGAAAATACCGAATCTAGGAGTTGCATCCCCCGATGTCGGCGGAATAAAAATGGCGAGAGCATATGCAAAGAGACTGCATTCCGATCTGATTTTAATTGACAAGAGAAGACCTAAACCTAATGTCGCTGAAGTCATGAACATAATCGGTGAAGTAGACGGAAAAAATATTCTTATAATTGATGATCTTATAGATACCGGAGGTACATTTGTAAATGCCGTAAATGCTTTGAAGAAAAACGGCGCTAAAGAAATATACGGAGCCTGCACGCATGCAGTATTTTCAGGAGAGTCTTTAGAGAGGATTAATAACTCACCATTAAAGAAATTATTTGTAGCTGATACATTGCCGATGGAGCATTCGTCTAAAAAAATAGAAGTGGTATCCGTCTCAGGTCTCTTTGCTGAATCAATCTGGAGAACAAATAAGAACAAATCCATAAGTTCACTATTCGATGTTGATAAAGGAGATTGAATTGAAAGCGTTGATTCATATATGTATTTTAAAACCATAAACCCTAAAAATTAAATATTTAATCTTATAATATGAGTGTAGATATAATAATGCCAAAGATGGGAGAATCCATTATGGAAGGAACTATCCTAAAGTGGCATAAACAACCCGGAGATAAAGTGGAAGTGGATGAGACAATACTTGAAATTTCCACAGACAAAGTTGACACCGAAGTACCTTCACCTGAGGCAGGAATTGTTTCAGAATTACTTTTTAATGAAGGTGATGTAGTCGAAGTCGGTAAAGTAATTGCTAAGCTTAACTCAAACGGATCTTCTTCTGCTTCAGATAAACCTGAAGAGGAAGTATCTGAGAAAAAAGTTGAGATCAAACTCGATGAACCGGCAAAAGAAGTTAAATCAGAAACAAAAACCGAATCACCTGCAGCATCATCTAACGGAGACGGAAAGTTTTATTCTCCTTTAGTATTGAATATAGCTCAGAAAGAAGGGATAGGGTTTGAAGAACTCGAAGGAATAACAGGAACAGGTGTAGGCGGAAGGGTTTCAAAAAAAGATATACTGGAATATTTACAAAACAGAACTTCCAAACCTGCTGCAACTCCGGCACAGGCTGTAAAGCAGCCGGATATTGTTCCTCCGAAAGCTGAAACAAAAATCACAGCTTCAGAAGAAAAGAAAATTGAATTGCCGAAACAGACTATAGATTATAATGAAGAAGGGCTTTCTGTAATGGAGTTTGACAATGTCAGGCAGAAGATGGCAGAGCACATGATCGTTTCAAAAAGAGTTTCTCCTCATGTACAGGCGATCGCAGAATGTGACATGACAAATATTGATAAGATAAGACTTTCTATGGGAGATGAATTTTTACAAAAGGAAGGATTCAAACTTTCATACATGCCTTTTATATGTGAAGCAGTAGTAAAAGCTTTAAAGGATTTTCCACTCGTGAACTCGATCATTGATGACTCGGTAGTCCCATATAAAGCTATTACCAGGAACACTATAAATCTCGGAATAGCAGTTGCAATGAATAATGGCGGACTCATAGTTCCCGTCATACATAATGCAGACGGAATGAATCTTATAGGTATAGCAAGAAGTCTGAATGATCTAGCCAAGCGTGCAAGGATAAAGAAACTTACTCTTAATGAAATTCAGGGCGGAACTTTTTCACTGACCAACTTCGGAGTGTTCGGAAATGATATTGGTATACCGATCATCAATCAGCCTCAGGTAGCAATCCTCGGACTCGGGTCCATTAAGAAGAGACCGGTTGTTATTGAAACTCAGGAAGGTGATTTTGTAGTACCGAGAAAGACTATGATAATGACCTTATCATTTGATCACAGACTGGTGGACGGCGCTCTTGGAGGAATGTTTACAATGCGAATCGCGCATTTCCTTGAAAACTATACAATGTAATTTATCTTAAAATATATTTTATATAATCAGGGAATAAATTTGCTTTATTCCCTGTTTTAATTTCACACCCAATCAGTAATTCATTAATACATGATCAGTAAAATATTAATATTAATTCTTTTATTCAGCATAAGCGGCACAGTGTTTTCTCAGGAAAAACCGGACACTAAATATTTTATAATATTTAAGGATAAGGGAGAATTCAGTCCCGGAGAAAAGATCACTCCCGGTGATAAAGCTTATGAAACAGGAAAATCAATTTTAAGCGAAAGAGCATTAATCAGGAGACTGAAAGTATTAAGCGAAGATGAACTGATCAGTTTTATGGATCTTCCCCTTGAGGATAGTTATGTAGAAGGTGTGAAAAATTCCGGCGTTGAGATCATTACAATTTCGAGATGGCTAAACGGGGTAAGTGCGTATCTTACGGAAGCACAGGTTAAGCAATTAGAGAATCTTGATTATGTATCTCATGTAAAAACCGTTAATAAATTGTTTAAACAGAAAGAAAATTCAGTTTCTATTGAAGAGACATTAGGTGATGATACAACCGGCAACAGATACGATTACGGTAACTCATGGAAGCAGATGTCAACAGTTAATGTTCCGAAAGTTCATAATCTTAACATAACAGGTAAGGGCGTGATGATAGCAAGTTTTGATGACGGTTTTGACTGGAAGAATCATGAAGCTTTAAGAAATCTGAATGTGACAGGGGAATATGATTTCATAAACAAAGACGAAAATACTTTTGCAGAAAAAAATCAAAAGTATAACGATTCAAAAAATCAGGGAGCACACGGCACATCAACTTTGTCTACTATGAGCGGTTTTAAAAACGGGAAACTTGTCAGTCCTGCTTTTGATTCTGAAATACTTCTTGCAAAGACCGAATATGTATCAAGTGAAACTCCAATGGAAGAAGATTTCTGGCTTGAAGCTTCAGAGTGGGCAGAAGCAAAAGGAGTTGATATTGTAACGAGTTCATTAATTTATAAAAAGTTTGATAACCCATTCGAGAATAATTCTTATGAATATAAGGATTTTAACGGAAGAACAGCTCTGACTTCAGTAGCAGCGGCGCGACTTGCTTACCTGGGAGTTGTCGTCTGTCAGGCAATGGGAAATTATGACCAGACCACTGTTCCATCCCTTGGTTCAGCAGCTGATGCTGATTCTATTATCTCTGTAGGAGCAATCACTTTTTCAGGTAATCCTGCAAGCTTTACATCAAACGGTCCGACCAGTGACGGCAGAACCAAACCGGATGTTGTAGCACCGGGTGTTTATGTTTATAATGCTGTCACTGAAGAAATTTCAGGAAATGATTCCACATATTCTTATGCAAACGGAACATCCTTTTCTACACCTATCACTGCCGGAATTTGCGCAATGATATTGTCAGTTCATCCCGAGCTTACGCCATTACAGGTCCGTGACGCAATCAGAAACTCCGCAAGCTTATCCGGAAATCCTAATAATATTCTAGGCTGGGGAATAGTCAATGCTTATGATGCAATACTTTATAACGGACCTGCATGGAGCAACACTCCGGAATTCAAAGCAAATGGCAACGTAACGGAAGTCTCTACTTATCTTGCTTCAAAAGATCTTATAGATCCTCTAAGTGTAAAATTTAATTATTCTATGGATGGCGGAATAAGCTATGAGAGTGTGGTTATGAAATTAAAAGAACATAACGGAGATAAGAATAATTCAGGAAAGTATTCGGCACTTATTGAAAATTTTCCTGACCTGTATAAATCTAAATATTATTTCAGTGCCGAGGATTATAACGGGAGCAAAAGCGTGTATCCGAAAGAAGTGTCCTTTAAAGACTGACAATTCAGGAATACAACTCTCTCTCCACTATCTCACAAATAATATGTCCCGCAGTAATATGTCCTTCCTGAATCCTTTGAGTATTATCCGATGGGATCAGGACAGAGTAATCGCATTCTTTGATTAATTTCCCGCCGTCTTTTCCCAGAAAACCAATCGTTATTATCTTTTTCTCTTTGGCTTTTTCTACAGCTTTCAGAATGTTTGGTGAATTCCCACTTGTAGAAATACAGATCAATGCATCTCCTTCGCTTCCTAAACCTTCAACATTTCTTGCAAATACGTTTTCGAATCCAATATCATTGCCACCGGCAGTTAGCATTGAAGTATCAGTGGTCAGTGCAATTGCTGGTATAGAGGGTCTGTCAAGATCGTGTGAGAGCCGTATTACAAATTCGGTTGCTAGATGCTGAGAATCCGCAGCGCTTCCGCCGTTACCTATGAACATGATCTTCCTTCCGGTTTTTACCACGCCGATAAGTACATCAGCGGCTTCATTTATTTCTTCAAAGTTCTTCTCAAGCATCAGCTTTTTAGTAGCTGCGCTTTCATTCAATGACTCTTCTATAAATTCTTTTCTGTTAAACATTTAGTTATTATTTTTTGTGATTTGATCAATGATTTTTCGTGAAACGCCGATTTTGTTTTCAAATACAGGTTTGCATTTTTCGCCTATTTCGTCTCTGTAACTTTTATCATTTAATATTTTTCTGAATACTCTGTAAAATTGTTTGGTGTCTGTTATTAAGATTCCGCAACCATTTTTTATGAGCTCTTCATCTTCATCGGAATTTTTCACATCATTCGAAAACAATACAGGCATGTTAAATATAGCAGGTTCAAGAATATTATGAAGTCCTGTTTTAAATCCTCCACCTACATAGCTCAGATATGCCTTAGCATAAAGTCTTGAAAGTAGTCCAATACGGTCCACTATTATGAGATTCTGATTATCATATCTGTCCAGATTTGAATAACGGATCGATTTGATATTCCAGTATTTATTCTCAATGAGTTTTTCTATTGCCGATATCTTTGTTTCTTTGGGTTCATGTGGAACAAGTATTACCAGCAGATCTTTTTCATATTCCAGTACTTTCTCTATTGCGGGAAAAATAACTTCTTCATCGTCCTTCCATGAACTCCCCATTACAAATATCTTTTTATTATCCGAGATATTCTCGGGTAAGATATTGTCATCGGGAGAATGTCTTTTAACGGACTGGTAAACTCTTTCAAACTTTGAATCACCTATTTTGACAATGTTAACATTCTCTCCGGAAAGCTTCTTACGGTAATTATCTTTGTCAAAATTATCTATAACAAAAATCTCACGGATCATTCCATAGAGAGTCTTTTTGAATGAGCTGATCACCGGAATATTCCAGGTCTTGTCATTTTCATCATAGCGCGCATTAGCTAGGACGGTTTTAATATTCCGCTTCTGAGCTTCAAAGATCAGATTAAACCAAAGATCATATCTCATGAAAATAATAATTTCAGGATCTGTTTTATCAAGAAAAACTTTCTCTTTAAAATATGAATCAAACGGAAGATAGGTCTTTATTATATTCTTATGATCTACTTTTGAATTGTTATATCCGGAAGGGGAGAAGAATGACAGAACGACATTGTAGTTTTTTTTTACCAGCTCTTCAGCAAGAGGGATAGCCTGCTGATATTCTCCCAAAGATGAAGAATGTATCAGTACTCTTTTACCTTTAAAATTTTTATCTAAAACAGAAAGAGATTCATCCAGTTTGCTGAATAAATCTCTTCTGCTTTTAAAACCTTCTCTTACTTTTGAGTTGAATACTGAATAAATAAAAAATATCAGCCATAAAGCCGGAACCCCTAAGAAATTGTAGATTACAAACCAGAAAGTTCGCATGGCTATTAATTAGACTTCCATGATCTCTTTTTCCTTGATAACTAGAAGATCATCTATATCTTTTATGTGTTTGTCAGTTAATTTCTGAACATCTGTTTCTCCTGTTTTTCTTTCATCCTCTGAAATATGTTCATCTTTTTCAGTCTTTTTTAAATGTTCAATGGATTCTCTTCTAATATTCCTAATTGCAATCTTTCCCTCTTCAGCAAATTTTTTAACGAGTTTTACTATTTCCCGTCTTCTTTCCTCATTCAATGCGGGTATTGGAATCCTTATCAGAGTTCCGTCATTGGAAGGATTTAACCCCAGATTAGCTGATTGTACAGCTTTTTCTATCAGAGGTACTGCAGACTTGTCCCATGCCTGAATTGTGATAGTATGATAATCGGGAGTGCTTACATTCCCGAGCTGAATTAACGGGGTTGGTGTTCCGTAATAATCAACTTTTATTCCGTCAAGTAAATTTGTTGTAGCTTTACCTGTTCTGATTTTAACAAGTTCGTTTCTGACATGTTCAACAGCTTTATCCATTTTTTCAGAAGAACCTTTTAATATATCTTTAATCATATTGTAAATGTTGCTTAAAAATCATTAATTAATTTAACAGATGAGTGTTCCGATATCTTCACCTGTAACAAGTTTAATAAGATTATTTTTCTTATTCATATTAAAAACCTTAATAGGAAGTTTGTTCTCCTGACATAAAGTAATGGCAGTAAGATCCATAACACGAAGTTCTTTTTCAAGTACTCCGTTATATGTAAGTTTCTTAAACATTTTTGCTTTTTTGAATTTCTCAGGATCGCAGTCATAAACTCCATCAACCCTTGTACCTTTAATAATAACATCAGCTTTAACTTCAATAGCTCTCAGAGCTGCAGCCGTGTCAGTTGTAAAATACGGACTACCCGTACCAGACGAAAAAATTACAACCCGTTTTTTTTCAAGATGTCTTACAGCCTTTCTTAAAATAAATGGTTCAGCAATTTCATCCATTTTGATTGCGGACTGAACTCTAGTATAAATTCCTCTTTTTTCCAGTGCATTCTGAAGTGCAAGTGAGTTAATTACCGTTGCTAGCATACCCATCTGATCACCTGTGACTCTGTCTATTCCCTGTTCATGTGCGGATAAGCCTCTGTATATATTCCCGCCTCCAATCACAATACCGGTTTCGACTCCAAGATTCACTACTTTTAAAACTTCAGCTGAAATATTTTCAAGAACATCAGAATCTATTCCAAAGCTTTGATTACCCATAAGGGATTCTCCGCTTAGTTTAAGTAATATTCTGTTATATTTCAGAGACAAAAGGTGTTGTGTTTAATTAAGTACTATGCACCGAGCTGAAATCTGACCATACCGGTGATCTCAAGAGTGTTATTGTTTTTTTTGTTGAATTCGGCCAGAAGATCTTTTATTGATTTACCGGATTCATTTATGTATTCCTGCTCCACCAGACAATTATCCTGATAGAATCTTTCTATTTTATTATTAACAATGGTTTCAGCTATCTTATCAGGTTTGTTTTCATTCTTAGCAACTGTCATATAGATTTCCTTTTCCTTATCAATCACTTCCTGTGCAATTCCCGATCTGTCAATTGCCTGAGGGTTCATTGCTACGACCTGCATTGCCAGACTCTTCCCGAGCTTTTCAGAATCATCAGTCAGCGTACCTTTCAGAGTAACAAGTGCACCCAGTTTGCTTCCGAAGTGAATATAGTCTGCAACAAATCCATCATCAGCTTTTAAAATTTTAGCTCTTTTTAATTCTGTTTTTTCCCCGACCTTTCCCATGATCTCATCAATGGTTTCTTTAACAGTCAGTTTATCATCAATTTTTGATGCAAGAATTTTTTCTACATCATCAGTATCATTTTCTAAAGATGCTGCAGCAATACTCTCTGCAAACTTTTGAAACTCATCACCTTTGGATACAAAATCAGTTTCACAATTAACTTCAATTATAGCTCCGGTCTTTTTATCATCTGAAATTTTGGATTTGATTGCTCCTTCATTTGCAACTTTGTCAGCCCTTTTAACAGCCATTGCTGCACCTTTTTTCCTTAATAATTCTATCGCTTTGTCCATGTTTCCATCAGCTTCTGTAAGAGCTTTCTTACAGTCATTTATACCAGCGCCTGTTTTATTTCTTAATTCTTTTATTAGTTCTAGTGTAATTTCCATTTAAAATTTTATTAATTATTAATTAAGCTCTTTCCATTTTTTCTTTCATTTCGGCAGATTCGTCTTCCTGTTTTATTTTAGCGATATTTCCTCCGTCAATCACAGCATCTGAAATTGCTCTCAGAATAATTTCTATTGATTTAACTGCATCATCATTTGCAGGGATAGGGTAATCAACAAGATCAGGATCACAGTTTGTATCCACGATTGCATATACCGGAATATTAAGTTTCTTAGCCTCGCTGATTGCAATGTGCTCTTTCTTGATATCTACTACGAAAATAGCACCCGGAAGCCTTGTCATGCTGACAATTCCGTTCAAAACTTTTTCAAGTTTCTCGCGGTCTCTTGACATGATCAGTCTTTCTTTTTTAACAAACTTTTCAATGGTTCCGTCAGTTTCCATTTTTTGAATATTAGTAAGCTTTTTAATACTCTTTCTTACAGTATTAAAATTTGTAAGCATACCACCAAGCCATCTTTCGCAAACGTAAAAAGCTCCGCATCTTTCTGATTCGTCTTTTATAATTTGCTTTGCTTGTTTTTTAGTACCAACAAATAATATCTTTTTCCCCTCAGAGGAAATTTTTGAAATTGAATTACATGCTTCAAGAAGCAGGTCTAGTGTTTTTTTAAGATCAATTATATGGATGCCATTTCTTTCCATGAAGATATACTTCTTCATTTTCGGGTCCCATCTTCTTGTAAGGTGACCAAAATGTGAACCAGCTAATAATAGATCTTCGATTTGTACTGTTGCCAAGATTTTATCCTCCTATTGGTTTTTAGAAAGTCAAACCTGCTTTTGTGATAATCACTTGATTATCATGTCAGACAATCAAATGAATACTGCAGAAAAGTTCTCCGTTTTAAAGGAGATTTAATGATTGGTTATATAACCAATTTTAAAGAGTTGACTTTTGTTTTTTCTTCTACTCCTATCATTTTCCATTTTACATCTCTTATGAAATAATAGAGACACAAGTAAAATGAAATCAAGGAATATGCTTTTTTATAAAATATGTTTAAAAAAATCCTATCTCTTGGAAAATTGAAACTTCTTTCTTGCTTTCGGCTGACCGCATTTTTTTCTTTCAACTGCTCTCGGATCTCTGGTCATCAGTCCTTCTTTTCTTAAAGTGCTCTTCATTTCAGCATCATTTTCTACCAATGCCCGTGAAATAGCCAGCTTGATTGCTCCTGCCTGCCCGGTAAAACCTCCACCGCTTACAACGACACTAAGATCGTATTTGCCAACTGTATCGGTAGCTTTAAGTGGATGCATCACTTCTTCAAAAAGATTCTGAGTCTTAAAATAATCTTTTGCTTCTTTTTTATTAATAATGATCGTCCCGTTTCCCGGTTTCATCAATACTCTTGCAGTTGCAGTTTTTCTTCTGCCAACTTTTAATGTTGAATTTGTGCTCATATAAATTTAGATATATTAAAATTATTATTTTACTTCCAATACAACAGGATTCTGTGCTGAATGCGGATGTACATCACCTTTGTAAACTTTCAATTTATTGATCAGTTTACTTCCTAATTTAGTTTTCGGCAACATTCTTTTTACTGCAAGAGTAATTACTCTGTCAGGATGCTTTTCGATCATTTCCTTAAAAGTTCTGGTTTTCTGTCCGCCCGGATAAAGAGAGTGAGTAAGATATTCTTTCTGATCAGCTCTTTTACCTGTAAGTTTCACTTTCTCGGCATTTATTACTACTACCCAGTCACCTGTATCGGCATTAGGAGTATATTGAGGATTATATTTTCCTCTGATTCTTTTTGCAACTTCACTTGCTAATCTTCCGAGAACTTTTTCCTCGGCATCTACAATAAGCCAGTTGTTATTGTTATCTGATCTGGTAGCGAATTTTGTAGTTCTGTTGGTTTTTTTTATTCCGGATTTCATATATAAAATTTGTTGAACTTCCAAAATACCATTTATCGATTTTAAAATCAATGAAAAGAATTGGAAAAAATTATTTTATTACTTAATCAATCTATGACGTTAAAAAAAATATATTTTTAATAAAATTTCAATCATTCGAGACGGCACTAATGGGAAGTAATTTAAGAAGGTATTTCGCGTGTCATAATGTCTTTTTGGTGAACTTTTAATCCCTGACCGGTAATTTAAAAACAAACTCACTTCCTTTTCCATACTCACTCGATACATGTATCTCCCCTTTATGTGCTTCTATGAATTCTTTTGCAATTGCAAGCCCGAGCCCAACACCTTTATACTGACTTACCTGATTCGATTTATCGACCTGTACAAACTTCTGAAAAATCTTATCTATATATTCCGGCTTGATTCCGACACCATTGTCTTTAATTGAAAATTTAATAAAATTGTTTTCCCTACATACCTTAAAAATTATTTCTCCTTCCATTTTCGAATATCTAACAGCATTGTTTAATAAATTAATTATCACCCAAGCTATTTTATTCACATCAAGTTTTAATTTTGAAATACCCTTTTCCACATTCAAACAAAACTTGATTTTGTTTTGCTCAAACTGCAACAACATAGGAGTTACAGCCGCATCTATAAGTTCTTCAACAGATACTTCCTGGTATTTGTATACCTCTCCTCCTGATTCAATCTTCGAAAGATTAAGCAACTCGTTTACCATTTTCAATAATCGTTTTACTTCATCTTTCATTGCATTAGTTAATTTCTTTTGCTCGTCGTTTAGTTCACCTACCCGCTGGTCCTGTAATAATCTGAGACTCATATTCATTGCAGCAAGTGGTGTCTTTAGTTCGTGTGAGACAGTAGCTATGAAACCGCTTTTTATTTCGTCAAGCTCTTTGAATCCTGTTACGTTTTTTAAAACAATTATAACACCGATAGTTTTACCTTCCTCATCGGTGACATTTGTAAAGTCCTTTAAATAAAATTCCTCCTTATCCTTGAATACGATCCTGAGATAGTTAATCTTACTTTCTTCATTTTCCGTAATAAACTGATCTTTATTTTCTATAATTTTTTTAAACAGGTTATTCTTCTCTGCAATGTCTTTAATGTCCTTTCCAATAATATTCAATTGTGAAAGTCCAAGCAATTCTGAGCTGACCTTGTTGGCAATTATTACCTCATTATTCTCATCGAGAACTATGACTGCATCCCTCATATTCCCGACAATAGCTTCAGCTCTCTTCTTTTCGATTATAAGTCTATCTAGATTTGATTGCTCATATTCACTCAGCTTTTCTGCCATTTTGTTAAATGAACTTGCCAGAATTCCGACTTCATTATCAGACTTTACTTCAATTCTTTCCGAATATTTTTTTTGCGAAATAGCTTCAACCTTTTTTGTAAGTTCAGAGATAGGCTGAATAATCGCTTTGGGAACTTTTAATATTATTACAATTACGATAAACAATGACATTCCCGCGATCGTCATCATATAAATTTCAATCTTCTTTGATATTTTCTTTGCTGCATCGTTCTTTACAAGCATTGCATCTTCATTCAATCTCAGCAGTTCATAACATTCAAATTTTACTTTTTTGTATTCGGGGATTAACTCATTAATATATTTAAGATCTGATATAGCTGAATCTATTGATTCCGTTTTCATAATATAATATTGGAACTGTATTCTTATATTCCTTAACAGATCCGTCTCCCCATCTTCTGTAACATTCCCTTCACATATATTCAGATATTTATAAAAATTATTTTTTGCTTCTGAATATTCCTTAGTAGAAGTTTCTTTGCCAATTTGCTTTTTGGATAAAAGTATCGCCTGTGAATTATCAATTACATCAAGATTATCTATCATCTTATTTACAGACTCAATTGTTAAATAATTATCCTTTAATATTTTTTCCGAAGCAATATTCAGTTGCTCTATAAAATAGATACTGAAAGCACTCGAAATGACTATTATTACAGCCATCAGAACATAGCCCCAAAGTATTAATGTTTTTATTTTCATCTCTTAAGTAATAATTTCAAGATCACAGTCGGTATCTTTCAAAGCGTCAATAAGTTTGTTTACAATGCTTCCTCTAATG
>JAGPCH010000184.1 GCA_018058125.1 Ignavibacteria bacterium
CCTATAAAGCCTTTGTGCATTAAAATTAATTAAAGAAAACAGAAATTGTTATAGTCCGAAGGTTTGAAAAGTGGACTAGTCCGTTAAGATGAAAATTTTACTTCGCAAAAATTTCAGGACGAAATAATTCACTTCAGAAATATAAACATAAAGGTTTAAGGAATAGCTATCCATTGTATCAATTCAAATTCCATGAAACCAAGTAAGTTGTTTTCATTTAAAAAAAGGACCTGCTCAAGATCATCCCAAATGATATTGCACTGAGCAGGTTTTTTGAAGTGAATTTTTGAAGTTCTTTAAATCAGATTAACAGTTCTTGAAAAAAATTACGGTTAAAAATGTAAGCCGGACCGGGGATCAGAAAATTACAAATGATCCAGCTCGCATTATTGTTGTGATTATTTTACTATTAACATTTTCCTGGTTAAGACTTGAGAATTTGATGTCAGTTTGTATAGATATATTCCGCTTGAAAGATTATCAGCTTTGAAGTCTATTGTGTAGTATCCTGCAGTTTTGAATTCGTTGATCAGTGTGGATACTTCTCTTCCGGATATGTCAAATATTTTCAATGTTACTTTCCCGTCAAACGGCAGATCATAATTTATCTTTGTAGAAGGGTTGAACGGGTTCGGATAGTTCTGAGATAAACTGAAGTTGATCGGAATACCGACAATTACTTCACTGTTAAGGCTGTAGTATTTAAAATTACCGTTGAAGTCTGTTTGTTTCAGTCTGTAGTCATATACACCCGAGCTCAATCCTCTGTCAGTGAATGAATAATTTACCGGAGTAATTGTAGTACCGTTACCCTGAACAGTTCCGGCAGTTATCCACTGCGAATTGACAGCCCTTCGTTCTATTTCAAATCCGAAGTTGTTTTTTTCAGAAGTTGTAGTCCAGCTTAGAGTTACATTACTTCCATTGACCACAGAAACAAAAGATGACATTTCTACAGGAAGAACACCGCATGGACCTTCCCAGATATATGTCAGTCCGGATACCGGAAAGACAGTACTGCTCAATTCAGATGTAGCGGCATTAGAAAGTCCTGGAGTTGAGGTTCCCCAGTCTAAAGTTATAGAGTTAGTTCTGGAATTCCATTCAGTATTGTGTGTCCCTCTTAAACCTATTTGTCCGAAGACAGAAGTAACAACAGCAGGGTTTTTATACATGTCCCCGTAAACAACTTTAATTTCTCCTCCGCCTGTATATGTAGATTCGAATAATTTGATCTGAAAATTAAAATTATCATCAGTCCCGATGATAATGTACTGTCTGAAATTTTTAAATTGAATTGTATGAACTCTGTTTGGAGTTATACCTTCGGTCTTACTGACAATACTTCCGGAAGCTATCTGAATAACCAGATCATTTACAATGATATCAGTTGTAGGATTGGAGATAGTGATAGTTCCTAATCCTTCATCAAATCCAGTAATATATGTATCAGCCGGAATTCCGGTGGCTGCTGTTATATGTGCGCCGACGACAACTCCTTTGAAATTTCGTACATCTGACAGTACGTTTGTGACTCCGCTAAAGTCTATTGTAGTTCCGAATACTCCGATAAGGTCTATTCCAAAAGCGCTGATCGCACCTTCATAAGATTCCGATCCGGAAATCGGGATGTAATTTGCAACTGCAGGAGCGGTAGCTCCTAATGTAATGTAGCCGTTTGTATTGACAAAATAGCTTGTGTAGTCATTACAGTTGAAGGTGAAAATAAACGGAAGAGCGAATGGTCCGTAGGTTACGTCGTTAAGGTTACCCGGGTCCTGACTGGTATGAGTAGCGCCGGCAATTGTATCTCCGACTATCTCATTATAGACTCCAATAGAGTCTCTGAATTCATAATTTGTAACCTGTGCTGTTACATTTAAACTGCATATCATGATTGCAGTAAAAGTAAATAAGATTAATTTTTTCATAATTTGTCTTATAAAAGTTTAAAAAAAATTGGGGTTTTGTTAAACTGTTTCTCCATTTAAAGATCTGTATGTGTTAAACTTAATGATAGGATTCAGTAAATGTAATAGGCTGAAAGATTGAAATGTGGACTAGTCCGTTATGGAATTTATTCTAATCCGGATTTATGGGTTTGTTTAGATATGAATTGTTTAATGTTGTGTCAGGACGATCTTCGTGAAAGAATTTTTATTGTTGTCCCAAAAAAGTTTGTAAATTTAAGTTTTGACTTATAGCTAACTTTTATAGCAAACTTTTTTGGTTACCAACAACCAAACTCTCAACCGGCGAAGCAACACTATCCAAAACGTTTTATAAAATTATAGAATAGATTTCAACTTTACCCGGATTTGCCTTCTTTCATTTGAATGATCAAAAGAAAGGTGTTATGTTAATAATCAAGAATTTACAACATACGAGAAGAAAAGAAATCCTCCACGTCGGACGCCCGTCCCGAGGACTCGGAATAATTGCCGGAAATTCATTCGTATTGGCGGCAAAAATACCAACTCACCGATCGTCAGAAAAGCACTGACGGTTGGCTCAAACAGGAAATTTACGCTTATCGCAAACACACTGAATTTCTTTCGGCAATAAATCACAGGTGGGTTCATTTGAAAAACAGTTCTTTTAGTGTTGATTTTGAATCGTAATGTTATTTTTTTAAAAAAATAATTATTTGGGACAGCACTGAAATACTATTGAAAATCACATTTATATTCACATTGTTATAAAAAAGCTAAAGGTTTATTTTTTAAAGTTGTTTTGTGAAAAATTTGATCGATAGGTGTGCAGAGATTTGTGTGATAACCTGATTGAAAATGTCTAAAAGTTAAATTGGTAGGAATAACAGGCATTAATGTTTTTGCGCTATTATTTCAAAATCGAATGAAAATAGTTAAACCATTTCTCAAATGATCTTTAAAGCATTTGACGAAATCCAAATAAATACCGGCTGTAATATCGTCCGGAAAATAACCGACAAAACAAGGTACCTGGCAAGAATTAAATTTATGTCAGTTGAAAATTCTGGTTTTGAATCGGTAAACTTCTATTGCTTACGGCAAAGAAATTCGGGAACAGACTATTACATTCGCCATATTAAAAGATTTAACATTCATCACACAATAAACTTTAATAATTTTAAAAATCAAAATTATGTCAGAACTATTTAATCCTTTAACGATACCGTTTTTACTGGCAATGTTTTTAGCAATAAATATGGGCGGAAGCGGAACAGCTCCTTCTTTTTCAGCAGCATACGGTGCAAATGTTTTAAAGCGAACAGTTATTCCGGGTCTATTTGGAATAATGGTTCTTGCCGGCGCTTTAATCGCTGGTAGTGAAGTTTCTTTAACACTTGGAAAAGGTCTTTTAGATCAATCCTATTTTACACCTTTTAATACTTCCATTATTTTACTTTCCATAGGTTTGTCGATACTAATAGCAAATTTGATGGGTGTGCCTCAATCTACAAGTCAATCAACCGTATTTTCGATTGCAGGAGCAGCTGCAGCGCTGGACGGACTCAATACGTATAAATTATTCTATGAAATTATTCCAACCTGGATTATTCTGCCAATCATCTCTTTTTTAATAATGTTTAGCCTTTCAAAGTGGGTTTTCCCGATATTGAAAAAAAAAGTTTTTATAGATGATTATTCTCAGCTAAGACAGCATAAAGGTTTAAAAGTCGTATTGATTTTATCCTCGCTATATGTTGCTTTTTCGATAGGTTCAAATAATGTAGCTAATGCAGCAGCTCCTATTGCCTCATTAACAGCAAATGAAATCGGACAAGAGTACATTCAAAATTTTCTGCCAATCATTATTTTATCGGTTTTGATTGTTGCCCCTTGTTTCGCTATCGGCAGTTCTCTATTAGGACACAAGGTAACTAAGAATACAGGAAAAGATATCGTGGAAGTTTCTCCGTTCTATGCAACAATAATAGCAGTGATCACTGCAACTCTGCTTTTATTAGCTTCAGTTACAAAAGGAATTCCGACTTCATTAGTACAATTAAACGGAGCAGCTTTTATTGCTTTGGGTATAAGCAGGAACGGATATAAAAACACATTCAGCAACAAGACCGTAAAACGATTCTTCACCGTCTGGGGAATAGCTCCGGTCTTTGCTTATGTTCTGACTTTTGTATTGATAACACTTTTTAAATAAAAAAACATAAGGTGTAATTTCAAATCAGTTTTTTGTAAACATCGCGAGACCAAAATCACTATATGCTGAGAATGGGCGAGTAGTCAGGTGAGCTGTTTCCGGCAGGTTCTTTACCCGGTTGAAGTCTCATGCTCTTCCGGACTTCACTAAAGCTGATACTACGGAAGCACATGGAAAGTTATCTGGAAATTAACTGGAGACTTTTCCTGGAAATTCATATTAAATAGTGAATCTGAAAGGATCTATTCGGGTATCAAATAATCTTAAAATTATGATCGTATTATTCTTTATCCTATTATACAATCTGGAATGTTTAGTGATTGAAAGAGCTCTTACTTCTTTATCTTCAAA
>JAGPCH010000185.1 GCA_018058125.1 Ignavibacteria bacterium
GGCGTATATTTAATGGCATTACTGATTATATTTGAAAAAAGGATTTTGATTAAATTCTCGTCAGCATAAATTGCATTGTTTGTAACTCTGAAATCATCGTAAGTAAAAAGAATTTTTGCACCTGAAAATTTATCCTTAATTTTTTCTAAAATTCCCGTGAAAATTTTCTCCGGATCTATTTTTTCTTTCCTGATAACGTCGAGTAGTTTGACTTTTGAAACTTCGATAATGTTGTTTGTAAGTGTAATGGATTCTTCAGATCTTTTTTTCATTTTAAGCAAAATATCTTTTGCCTTATCATTAATCTCACCGGCTATTCCGCCGATAAGAAGATTAAGATAAGATACAATTGCGGATACAGGAGATTTTAATTCGTGAACAATTGCAAGTACGTATCTTTGTTTTTCCTTTTCTGAAAGTTCAAGCTCGTATATAGCTTCGATAAGCTGCTGATCTCTTTTGTACAAAGCGCTTGCGAGATTATTTGAGAACATTACGCTTACAAGCATCATCAGCCAGAAAGATATCAGATTGAGAAATACATAAGTTGTTTTTAATGTACTGACCGAACCTGTGTTTGATATAAGAAATTCACCAATGAATTCGAAATGAACGGAAAGAGTTAGAAATGAAAAAATGATCAGTACTGCGAATACAATTCCATAGACCAGCCGGCCGGGTAAGATCATGCTTCCGATGATCGCATGAAAAATAAAGAACAAGTAAAAAGGACTGTTGATCAATCCGGTCAGATAAACAAGTACCATTAATGAGATCAGGTCAAAAACGATTTGCAGAAAAGCGAATTTTATCGGATTGAATTTTCTTATGTCGTTCCGGATCTTTCCGGAGTTGAATAAATATGAGAGAATTAAATTATAAATAAGAGTTAAAACAAATATTGCAATGATGCCTTTGTATTGAATATTGCTAAGCTTTTCACCGCTGAAAAAAACTATGAATACATATAAAGACGCAAGCATTACAACAGCAGCATATCTGAGCTTTATGAACCATTTATTTCTTTCAGATACCAGCTCCCATAAATAATCAAGATCTGTTGTATTTGCCGGGATTAGATTAATCATAGTTTTTACCAATATGTCGTCCCTACGGGACAATCTGTTCTTTACATCTTTATTTTACCGATATTCCGTCCTTCATGGACGGGATAAATCCTAATTATTAATTCCAATTACTAATTGTAATTTGTAATCTGTAATTTGAAATTTCTAATACTCATTTCTCATTACTCAATACACACTACTCACTACTCACTACTCTATGTATTTCCCTCTCTTCACATACTTCGTATGCAGCATCTTGTGTGAAAGCTTTCCTCCCGGTCCGTCTGTGAGGAATTTTTCATAAATATATTTTATTCTCGGATTCTCATGTGACTTTCTTACGGGCATTGTCGATTCTTCAGCATAGATCGCTTTAGCTCTTAATTCTCTTATAAGCTGAGAAGTAGGAATCGGCTGACCTCCGCCGCCTATGCATCCTCCCGGACAAGCCATTATTTCAACAAAATGGTAACCTGCCAGTTCGCCTCTTATTAACATTTTCATTACATGGTTAGCATTTGCCGTTCCGTGTGCAACTATGAATTTTAACTCAACGCCTTCAAGAAAACTGAATTCTTCTTTGCATCTTTCAAGTTTTACTTTAGCTTCTTTTATTCCTTTCATTCCGCGGCAGACATTGATGTTAAGTCCGTCAAACGGAACAGGTCTACCGGTTACTAACTCGTATACAGTTCTTAATGCTGCTTCCATTACGCCGCCTGTTGCGCCGAATATCAATCCCGCGCCTGAAGCATCGCCGAATGGTTCATCAAAATTTGTCTTAGGAAGATCAGGTAATTTTAATCCTGCCTCGCGGATCATCTTTGCCATCTCTCTTGTCGTCAGACCGTAATCTACATCTTTGTAACCGGATGCATTCATCTCAGGTCGGTTACATTCAAATTTCTTCGCAGCACAAGGCATCAATGCTACCGTGACAATGTCTTTCGGATCAATACCTGCTTCCCTTGCGTAGAAAGTTTTTATTACCGCTCCAAACATCTGCTGAGGTGATTTTGCTGTTGATAAGTAATCAAGTCTTTCCGGATAAAAATGCTCAATGAATTTTACCCAGCCTGGCGAACAAGAAGTAAATTGCGGTAGTTTTACATTTTCATCTTTATCTACCAATGCTTTTTTCAGTCTGTTTAAAAGCTCTGTGCCTTCTTCCATTATTGTCAGGTCAGCGGAAAAATTTGTATCAAAGACCATGTCAAATCCGATTCTCTTAATTGCAGTATTTAATTGTCCCGTCATTGAAGTTCCCGCAGGCATTCCAAACTCTTCTCCTATAGCTGCTCTTGGGGAAGGAGCAGTTTGCATTACTACATGCTTTTTCGGATCTTCAATTGCTTTCCAGATTTCATCAGACGGATCATTGGCATGCAGCGCGCCGGTCGGACATCTGTTTATACATTGTCCGCAGGTTATGCAGATCACATCAGCAAGCGGTTTATCCATGAATGTTGATATCTTCGTATCGTAACCTCTGTTGATGGCTTCGAGCACACCGACTTCCTGTAAGTCAATACAAGTCCGTACACATCTTCTGCAAAGGATACATTTATCCATATCTCTGATTACAGCTGCTGAAGATTTATCAATTTTAAATCTCGGTTCGCAAACATGTCCGAATTCATAGCTGTCAACGCCGCATTCCAGTGCTATTTTCTGTAGTTCGCAATTATTGTTTCTAACACAAGAATAACACTCGCCGTAATGCTCGCTAAGAAGCAGGTCAGCCATATGCTTTCTTGCTTTTCTTACTTTATCAGAAAATGTTTTTATTTTAATCGGGGATGTAATTGGAAAAGCACAGGATGCCTGTAAAGTTCTCATGCCTTCAACTTCCACCATGCACATTCTGCAGTTTCCGGCTATGCATAGATCTTCGTGATAACATAAAGTGGGGATGTAAACATTGTTGTCTCTGCAGACATCGAGTATTGATTTACCCAGGTCTACTTTTAATTTAACGCCATTTAGTTCGACACTGATCTGAGCACCAATTCCTGTTTTAGAAACGGGATCATCTACATTCATTGGTCTCTGAGCTACGGGACTTCTTAATTCCTTTTCCATAATAATAGTTTAAAATTTTTCTTCTTTAAAAGTCAATTTTTACTAAATATTTCATCTTTAAAATTTTCAAGTATCGAAATGAACGGATTAGGGCTTGTCTGTCCGAGTCCGCATTTCGAAGCGATCTGCATTGTTTTGCCAAGATCTATCAGCTTGTCAATATACTCCGGTGTGTATTCATTTTTTGCAATCATTTCCACGCCTTCAAGCAATTTCACATTACCTATTCTGCAAGGAGTACACTGACCGCAGGATTCCTCTACAAAAAATTCCATAAAGTTCTTAAGGACTTCCAGCATGTCTCTGTCTTTATTAAAGATCATTACCGAACCGCCGGTTGCAATATCTTCATAAGCAAGCGTTCTGTGAAATTCCGATGCAGGCAGACAAACTCCTGATGCGCCGCCTATCTGCATGGCTTTTGTATTTTCTGCACCTGTGAATTCTAAAATCTCGTTTAAAGTTGTTCCCCATGATACTTCATAAACTCCGGGATATTTGCAATCTCCCGAGACGGATATTAATTTCGAACCCGTTGATTTTCCTGTTCCGAATTTCTTATACCAGTCGCTGCCTTTCATAATTATATGCGGTACAGAAGCAAGTGTCTCAACATTATTTACAGAAGTAGGAAATCCAAGATAGCCTGTGTTTACCGGAAATGGCGGACGGTTCCTTGGTTCACCTCTGTGTCCTTCGAGTGATTCTATTAGAGCTGTTTCCTCACCGCAGACATAAGCTCCCGCGCCAAGTATGATCTTAATATCAAATTCAAAATCTTTTCCGCAGATATTTTTTCCGAGTAAATTTTCTTTTCTTAGTTCATCCAGATAGTCTTCAAGAAATACCTGTAAATAAGAATACTCAGCTCTGAGATATACTATGCCTTCTTTCGCGCCGACAGTGTATCCGGCTATTATCATACCTTCAAATACCAGCCATGGATATTCAAGCAGAAGCACTCTGTCTTTGAATGTTCCGGGTTCTCCTTCATCCGCATTACAGACTATAAATTTCTGTTCCGCATTTGCAGCTGCAGTGAGCATCCATTTTGTCGAAACGGGAAAACCTGCGCCGCCTCTGCCTTTGAGACCGGAATCTTTTATTTCAAATAAAATGTCATCTCTGTCCATTTCCAGTGCTTTCCTTACCGACGAACCTTTTTCATATTCTGAAAATAAAACCGGTCCTGTTCTTTTTATTTTATCCGGGTTATTCATTTTAATTCTCTTATTAAATTTAATACTGTTTCTTTATTGACCTTTTCATGGATATTATCATTTATAAGTATCGAAGGGCTTTTATCGCACATGCCGAAACAGTTGGCATACTCGAGAGT
>JAGPCH010000186.1 GCA_018058125.1 Ignavibacteria bacterium
TACAAATTTTCCCCGGACCATATATTCTCAGTCATCTGAAATACGGGATGATTTCAAAAAATATTATGCGGAGTATCAGGTTAAAGGATCTTTCGTTCTTTATGACCGGAATGCGGATAAATTCATATTTTACAATAAGGATCAGTTTGAAAAACAATTCACACCTGCATCAACATTTAAAATATGCAATTCACTCATAGGTCTTGAAACAGGCGTTATAACTAATGAAAATTATATTATTCCCTGGGACAGTGTCAAACGAAATTCTATTTGGGATAAAGATTTCGATTTGAAGAATGCTTTTAAGAATTCTACTGTCTGGTATTATCAGGAGCTTGCAAGAAGAGTCGGCGGTGAAAGAATGAAACAGTGGTTGGATACTGCTGAATATGGCAACGCTGATACATTGGGAAGCATTGATAAATTCTGGCTGACAGGCGGGCTGCGGATCACTCCTTCGGAACAAATAGATTTTATGATACGATTGAATACAAACAAACTCCCCTTTTCTCAGCGTTCGGTGAATATTGTAAAAGACATTATGATAGAAAAAGATACGCTTGGTTATGTCCTAAGAGGTAAATCCGGTTGGGGAAGTCAGGGTAGTGAAGACATTGGTTGGTTTGTTGGATTTGTCGAGGCAAATGACAATGTATATTATTTTGCAAACTGTGTACAGACTGACAGTAAAAACATTGATGACAAGGAACGTGAAGATTTATTTAACAATTCAAGAAGAAGTATTACTTATCAAATTTTAAAAGAGCTTAACATAACTGATCATTAACTACTTTATCTAAGATCACAAATTTCATTTTTTACCAATTCCGGAATTCATTTTATTCATCTTATTGATCTTGTTCATCTTATAAATCTAATTAATATTATTAATATTAATGATTTTTATCAAGCAGTTCATTCGCTTTTTCCATCAGCCAGTCTTTATTGCGTAATTTTGGGTTACTTTTTATTTCGTTGTAAAATTCAAAAAACCTTTCAGAATTATATTTTTCTTTCAGACCTAAAAGTAATTTATAATATTTTAGATAGTTAATCAGACCTGATTTTAATTCTTCCGATATGGATTCATTATTATTTAAGTAATGCCTGAATGCATTTGAAACTGATATTGAAGACTCACGGTAGCCCATTTCAAAATAGATCTTTGATTTCAGAATATACGAATCCAGATTAAAGATAAAATGCCTGATGGAGATTTTTGCTATAAATTCAAGTGACAATTCATATTCTTTTTTAAAAAAAGACAAATATGCCATTCCGTAATTATATAACTCATCTCCTGAAAAGATTCCAAAACTATCTTTATGATCTTTTATAAAATTTTTAAGCCATTCAAATTCATTGTTACGTGTTGCGCTGAAAAGAATAGCTTTGAAATCATTTAAGTTTAAACTTGGTGTTCCTTCCATACTAAAAAGCTTGTTTTCAAGAATATATTTATAATTTTCAAACAGATCTTTGTTATAATCAGGATTATTCTTCAGTTGCTCAGAGATACAGTATGTATTCATTCTTTTCAGTAAATACAGCAGGAATTCTTTATCAATCAATTCAATGTTATTGTTGACAAGCTCTCTGAGTTTTCCGTATGAAGATTTACTTTCGATTTTAGAATTCAGTTTAAAATCATTAGAGATGATTTCGACGAGAATAATATCTTTTGGATTTAAAGCTCTTTTATTTTTAGTTAACTCATCCAGGTAAAACTGAACATCAATATGTTTAAGAACCGATTTTGCAAATTCCTTTCCGAAAGAAGATTTGAAAGTAACAGAATCAGTTTCAAACTGACCAAGATTAATACTGGCAATTGTCAGAAAATGTATGAAAATATGTATAGTAGATTCCAAATGTTCATATTGACTGTCTGTTGAGATATTGTTTTTTGAAGATTGATATCCATTTATTTCACAAATTTTATGGAGATAATAAAAATTATCAAATTTTAATTTACCATTGATATTGTATTTTTTATAGATCTCTTTTCTTTTCCTTTCAAAGATATCGTCAACATTTCTTTTACTGAGCTGCCGGAGAACATTTATATCATTTTCGATTGGAAATGTTCTTCGCTCAGAGAAATCCAAAAATGCCTCTGACAGTTTATACAATCTTGAAAAATATTTTCTAAATAATGAATCGTTATATTTTTTCCCTTTATTCACTATTCCAAAAAGATATTCCTTTGTAAGTATTTTACTATCAAAATCCGGATGATATTTCCTAAGCTCCGAGAAAAGAGTCAATAAAGTAGAATGATTATTGAATAAAGGCGATCTCAGCAATTTATTAAACTCCCTCATTTCCTTTTTTGAAAATTTGCTGAGTACTTTTATGAAATCATAATTAGATATTCCTCTTGAGTTTGGCACTTTCCGGGTCACGTTTTTTTATAAATTTGCCTGATATATACTTAAATACAATGTAAATATTCGGCAATCTCAGGTTTTGAAAATATTTCAGGTCACATATTTATTATTATCTCCAAGCAAAATTACTTTTTTTGGATTGCAAAAAGTGATTGTAATATTTAAAATATCTTCAATTTCCATAAGTAAATTTCAACAAATCGTCATTTTTTTTAAAATTAAATCATTTAAAATGAAAAAACTAATTTTTACTTTTTTTACTTTTTCTTTACTTGTTACATTTTTCAGTAATTCTTCAAATGCCCAGCCGTACAAGATCAATCTTTACAGTTCTTATGTCTTTGATGACGGGGTTGAAGCTACTTTGGATAACGGCAGGTATGTCAGTGGTACTATCAATGGAAATTACCAATGGGGTGCTGGTTTTGAGTATATAATCCGGGATCAGTACGGAATTGAATTGATGTACAACAGACAAGACACGGAGTTTCCTGTTTCATACAGCTCTAATACAAATATTGCCAGAGACAGTTCTTTCAATGTTGACATAAATTATATTTTATTAGGCGGGAACAAATATTTAATTCTTCAAAATAAAGCAATAAGACCCTTCGGTGGTATAATGCTTGGTATGGCAATTTTGAATAATCAGGATCCCCTTCCGGGAGCAGAATCATCATCAACTAATTTTGCATGGTCAGCCAGACTTGGTTCAGATTTCATGTTTTCTCCAAATGTCGGTTTAAGAATTCAGGCGCAGCTTCAATCAGCAGTCCAGGATTTGTATGGCGGCGTGTATCTCGGCACAGGAGGAGTCAGCACTGGTGTAAGTACAGGATCATCCATGTACCAGTTCGGTCTTGGCGGATCTTTAATTATCCAGTTCGGAAAATAGTAACAATTAAAAAAAATTGATTAACTTAAAAAAAATCTAAACCATGTTAAACACAATGTTAAAAAAATGGTGGGTGATATTATTGCAGGGTATTTTAATGTTCATACTCGGCTTATTCATCTTCAGCAACCCTGTAGATGTACTTGCAGGTATTTCTCTCTGGTTCGGGATAATAATATTAGTAACAGGAGTAATAGGAGTATTTGGCTGGATCTTTGCAGGAAGCGGAGAAAGAGACATGGGCTCACTAATATGGAGTCTTTTGTCAGCTCTGTTTGGTTTTTTGATATTGAGTAATATGTTAGTTGCAATGAAAGCAGTAACTATCATTTTTGGATTATGGGTATTACTCACCGGTTTCAATTTATCCGCTAATGGCTGGTCACTAAAAAAAGAAAGCGGTATGGGTTGGTTTTTATTAATTGTCGGAATACTTGGAATTGTAGCCGGACTAATGATGATAATGAATATAGGCAGCGGAGCAGCAGGAATTGCTACAATTCTTGGACTGACTGTTATACTAACAGGTATTGCACTGATCTTACTGTCTTTTGCAAAAAAAGCTATTGCGGGTAAAGTAAAGGAAAAGATCGGTGATTTGAAAGCTAAGATTGGTGAATAAGTTTGATTTTGGATTTTTGAAAAAAAATATTTTATTAATCGACTGGAAGGCAATATTCATGGAGCAGAGGTAAAGATGCACTTTACAGATTTGGGCAGAGCCGTTTACAAAACTGAGATTTCCGAAATTGTTTAATCTGAGAACTGATCCTTATGAAAGGCAGACATTACATCCAATACTTATTATGACTGGTACTTCAGAAGAGTGTATATTCGCGGTCCGGTCAAAGACATAATCGGAAAATTCATGTCTGCTTTCGAAGAATTTCCTCCGAGTCAGAAAGCCGGTTCATTTACCATTGAGCAGACGAGCGAGATGCTTGATGGCGCATTGAGCGGCTCATTACATTAAATAATTCAATTCATTAAAAGCAGAGTCTGTTTGTATTCCGGACTCTGCTTTTTTATTTCCGAATATAGATTCAATAATATTGCAGAATACATAAAAACATGTAATCTTTTTTGAATTATGCAAAAACAACAATTTACGGAGGAGTATTATTTTTAATACCTCTTACAATAATTGTTTATTTAACGAAAGATGTATATT
>JAGPCH010000187.1 GCA_018058125.1 Ignavibacteria bacterium
GGATCAAAGCAATAAAAAGCGTTCCCCTTATTGTGGCGTTAATAAGTTCGGAAGTCTCAATAAAAAGCAATTTAGCCTGGCTGTTATCCATCGGTAATATATCCGGAATGTCTTTCACTATTTTGTCACCGTCCCGGTACAGATAAAACATTACAAAAACGGAAATCACCAATCCCATGACCATTCCAAACGCTCCTTCTAAAAAGGACATTGAAGCTGAAAATATAAAATCGCTCAACTTTGAAAAAGCTGATTTAATATCTTCCGGTTGTAGAAATTTATCAACATTTACAAACTTGTTTATGTAATCATAAATAAAAGAAAGTCTGCTGTTTTTGAAATCCGTAAGAATAAGTTTTATTTCTTCAGAAGATATTCCGGAAAAACCTGAAAGCTCATTAATTGCTGATAGTGAAACAATAAAAACAGGAATGATGAAAATTAATAAAGAAGTAAGTATTGTTAAAATAGCGCTGATCGTATGATTCCCTGTTTTTTTTAAAAGCTTCTTATATAATGGATTGAATATTATAACAAGTATTGCCGACCAGAGTAAGATCGAAAGGAAAGGTAAGAGCATAAGCCAGCAGACATACAAGAGCAAACCGGTTAGAAAAACAAGAAGAATAAATTTCGAAAGCTGATTTCTGTCATTAATGCCTGTGTTTTTCTGCATAAAATTTTATTTGATTAATTAACTTATACTTATGGAATGGAAAATAAATAATAAGTTTTGTTATATCAATACTACTATCAGATTTGTTTTTATTTAAAAATATCCTTGCAGGCAATATAAAATTGTCTGTAATTTTTTTAAATATTAATATGACTTTATTAATGAGTTTTTTAAAATGATTAATTGGTTAATTTTAGAAGAACAATATTTAATCATATTGACAATAATTTCAAATAAACTAAACCTCTATATGCTCACATGAAAATTCAAATAAACACAGACAATCACATCTCAGGAAGTCAGGAAAAAACTCAACCGGTAATTGATTCTGTTTCAGATTCTTTGGACAGATTCAGGGAACAGATCACCCGCATAGAAGTACATCTCTCTGATGAGAACAGTAAGAAGAAAGGACAGAATGATATTAAATGTATGATCGAAGCAAGACTTAAAGGACTGGATCCTGTAGCAGTTACGGAAAAGTCAGACTCTGTTGAAAAAGCAGTTGAGGGTGCATTGGATAATTTAACTTCATTACTCGATACCAGACTCGGGCGTTTAAAAAAATACTGATAAGCAACATGAAATTTGATCTTGATAAGTCAATTCAGATACTCGAAAGAACACCTGAAATTTTACTGACTCTGTTAAAAGATCTTCCGGCAGAATGGACAATGGCTAATGAAGGAACTGTTACATGGAGTCCTTATGATATTGCCGGGCATTTGATTCACGGAGAAAGAACCGACTGGATCGACAGATTAAAAATTATCCTTTCGGATAGTTCCGACAAATCTTTTTCACCATTTGACAGACAGGCGCAGATTTCTGAGAGTAAATGTAAATCAATGAATGATCTGCTTTCAGAATTCAAAAATCTGAGACTTGATAATATTAAAGTTTTAAAAGAGCTGGATTTGAAGGAAGAGGATTTTGATAAAGAAGGAATACATCCGGAATTTGGTAAAGTGACTTTGTCACAGTTGTTATCGACGTGGGTTGTTCATGATCTTGATCATTTAGCTCAGATTTCAAGAGTCATGTCCTATCAGTATAAAGATTCAACAGGTCCATGGAAAAAATATTTGAGAATTCTGAATCATTAAAACAGCGGAGATTTCGGATAACAAGATCAGAGTTTTATATTTATGAAAATCGAAAAAAAGGCAACTGATTACGACAGCACGGGTCATTCATACTCAGGATACCGGCGCACTGATCCCCGGATCGCTGAACTTGTTTTAAAAGCTCTGGGAAATGCAAAGTCAGTTATAAATGTAGGCGCAGGCGCGGGATCTTATGAACCGGAAGACAGATATGTTGCTGCTGTCGAACCGTCATTTGTCATGCGATCACAGAGACTAAACAACAGCAAAGTTCCCGCCATAAATGCTAATTCCGACAATCTTCCTTTTGATGATAAATCATTTGACGCTTCGATGGCTATGCTCACGATTCATCACTGGGATGAATTACAAAAAGGCATTCAAGAAATGAAACGTGTTTCAAAAGAGCGAATAGTCATCATGACATACGATCCTGATGAATTAGAAAAATTCTGGAACATACATTACTTCTCCGAACTTATAGAAATAGAAAAAGCCCGGTATCCAAAAATAGAATTTATAAAGAATTATTTAGACAGTAAGTGTGAAATTATTCCGGTACCTATTCCTTTGGATTGCGCTGACGGATTTCAGGAAGCATATTACGGCAGACCTGAAGAATTTTTAAAAAAGGAAGTTCGTAATTCGCAGTCAGCGTGGAAATTTTTACCCGAAGGAATGGAAGACGTACTTGTGAAAAGACTCGAAGATGATCTGAAGTCAGGAGAGTGGGATAAAAAATTCGGACATTACAGAACTCAACAATTTTTATACGGCGCTTTGAGACTGATCATATCAGAGCTTTAAAAAATAAAATGAAAATATTTAGCCCGAAACGGAATTAAGTTTATGAACCAAACAGGTATTTTCTCATGCAACTTTTACTTCAATTTCCAAAGCTTCAGTACCGGGTTCAGGTATTTTGAAACCTTTTAGCTTCAATCCTTCCAAATGAAATTCGATCCCCTCTTTAATCAATTTTTTTACTTCCCGTTTTGTATCTGCAACGGCAACACATCCCGGAAGATCCGGTACATAAGCTCCGAATCCTGTTTTGCTTTTTTCTATAACAATTGCATATTTTAAATTTCTCATTTTATTTTAATTTGAGATTGTTTTAAAATGCTTTTCAAAATTCCTATTGGAATATCCTGATTTTCTTTGCCGGAAATAGTTACCAACCCTTTCTTGAGATTATGCTTATATTGTTTATGACTGCCCTTTTGCCTGTCCTGAAACCAACCATCCCTTTCTAACAATTTAATAATTTCACGATATTTCATAACATAAAATCTATATTTACTTAATCACGAAACTCAGTTGTAAAATTAATTTATTACTTCTGCAAACACAATGAGAAATTCAGGTTTTACAATTTAAACTTTAAACTAATATCCATAAGTTTTAAAAAAGCTTTTGGTGAAATCCGATTAAACTTAACTTATTCATTTCCACTGTAATGGATCTAGCACAATTGATTATTTATAAAATCAAATGTGTTTCATATAATATCAATAAAATTTATTTTTAAAACTTATGACTTTTGCTAATAAAAAAATAAACTTCAAAAAACTCGATCACATACAGATCTGCATTCCAAAAGGAAAAGAGGATGAAGCGAGAGAGTTCTATACGGATATTTTCGGACTGAAGGAAATTCCAAAACCGGAAGCGTTAATTCCTAATGGCGGGCTTTGGTATGAGATCGCGGATATACAACTTCATATTGGTACTGAAAACGAAGTTAATAAATCAAAAAGACATCCGGCATTTGAGGTTGCGAATTTAACGGAAGCAAAAAAACATCTTGAACAAAACGGTGTTTCAATAAAAGAAGAGATCCAAATCCCGGGGCAGGACAGATTTTCATTCAAAGATCCTTTTGGAAACAGAATTGAATTATTGCAAAAACTTGAATTGTGAAATGACCTTCCTGAGAAAACACTGGTTTGATATTGGATTAATACTCGCGGTAATAACTACATTGATGCTTCGCTTAAGTAAGATAGATTATAACGGACTTGAGTTTCTGGTATGGCTGAATGTGATAGCATTGTTTCTGCATCAGTTCGAGGAGTACCGGTATCCGGGATACTTTCCCGGAATGCTGAATTCTGTCATATTCAAAAGCAGGCAGCCCGACAGATATCCGCTGAATACAAATTCTGCATTGGTCATTAATGTGTTTTTAGGCTGGACGGTTTATATTATGTCAGCGGTATTTTATGATGAATTTATCTTACTCGCTTTTGTAACTATGCTCATCTCATTCGGAAATTTCATTATGCATACATTTGTAATGAACATCAAAGCAAAGACATTTTACAATCCGGGTCAGTTCACGGCAATGTTTTTATTTCTTCCCATATCCTGTATGTTCTTTGCCTTCCTTATTCAGTATAATGTTTTATCTATCACTGAATATATAATTGGTATAAGTATTGGAATATTTATTAATTTGTATGGACTTATCAAACTCATTAATGTTTTGAAAGATGAAAATACAGATTATGTTTTTGAAACGCGTCAATTGATTCCGGATAAAAATTTATAATTAAATAGCATTATGAATAATTTAAAACCAAAGAGCATAGATGAATACATCGAAGCTTTCCCAAAAGAGATTCGCTCAATTCTGCAACAGATCCGCGAGACAATAAAAAAGGC
>JAGPCH010000188.1 GCA_018058125.1 Ignavibacteria bacterium
CTCGGGACATTCTCTCATGAAACAGATATTTTTCACAGACAGTTAATAATTCAGACATAAGATTCTTAAGAGAGCTGTTACTGAATTTACCTTTTCCATAAACTTCTTCATATATATTTTTATCAGACAAATTATCTGATTTAAATTCAGGATAATATTTCCTCAGAGCTTCTGAAATACGAATGATACTCTTGTCAGTATTAAAAAAAGGGGAATTCACAAAGCTTAAGAATCTTTTTAACTCTTCTGCAGAAAATGTTTTTATAATATCTATTGCTTTGCTTTTTAACATCAGATAAAAATAACCTTAATAAAATGTTTTATGAAAATAATCAGATTAATAATGAATTCAAATATTAATTTATTTTTAAAATATAAGAATTTAATTGTTCCGGATTCAATTTTCAAAATTGCATGTAAATCTGATTAATTAGAATTTAAGATTATGATCAAATTATATCCGGTTTCATAAATGTATTCATTTTCCACATTAAATATTTTATATTTACACCTTTAATAAAATAAACATGACTATGACCAATAACACCGAACCTAAAAAAAGTACGTCCAAAACAGAGTGGATGGAATCTGCTTCCAGTGCAAAAACTAACGGCAGAAAATTCACTTCTCTCAGCGGCAAAGAACTCGATATCTGTTACACACCTGAAGACATTAATGAAACAAATTATTACAATGAAATAGGATATCCCGGTGAATATCCTTATACAAGAGGAATTCATCATAACATGTACAGAGGTAAAATCTGGACAATGAGACAGTTTGCAGGTTTCGGTACTCCGGAAGATACTAATCAGAGATTTAAATATTTACTTGAGCATGGTCAGACCGGATTATCAACAGCTTTTGATCTGCCGACCTTGATGGGATACGATTCTGACTCTGTGGAATCCGAAGGAGAAGTCGGTATCTGCGGAGTTGCCATTTCTTCTCTAGAAGACATGGAAATCCTTTTTGATGGAATTCCACTCGATAAAGTATCTACTTCTATGACAATAAATTCTCCCGCTATCATGATTTATGCTTTTTATCTTGCTGTCGCTGAAAAACAAGGCGTACCATTTAGTAAACTCAGAGGAACTCTTCAGAATGACATTTTAAAGGAATATATTGCTCAGAAAGAATACATCTATCCTCCAGCGCAATCTATGAGAATCATCACTGATATGATCGAATATACAGCTAAAGAAGTACCGCAGTTCAACCCTGTCAGCGTTAGCGGGTATCATATCAGAGAAGCCGGATCTACTGCTGCACAGGAGCTCGCCTTTACTTTGGCTGATGGTTTTACTTACATGGAACATTGTATCGCAAGAGGAATGGATGTTGATTCTTTTGCGCCGAGGATCTCTTACTTCTTTAATTCACATCTCGATTTTTTTGAAGAGATAGCTAAGTTCAGAGCTGCCAGAAGAATTTTTGCCAAAAGAATGAGAAATAAGTACGGTGCTAAAGATCCTAAATCCTGGACTTTAAGATTTCATACTCAGACAGCAGGATGCTCGCTGACAGCTCAACAGCCGGAAAATAATATTGTGAGAACTGCCATTGAAGCTCTCGCCGGAGTTCTAGGCGGTACGCAGAGTCTTCATACAAATTCTATGGATGAGACTCTGGCTTTACCATCTGATAAAGCAGTGAAGATTGCTTTAAGGACTCAGCAGATAATTGCTTATGAACACGAAGTCACTAATGTAGCTGATCCGCTTGGAGGAAGTTACTATGTTGAGAAACTTACAGACGATATAGAAGCAGAAGCAGAAAAATATTTTGACCTGATTGACGCTCAGGGCGGTGTGATTGCTTGCATTGATAATGGATTTTTCCAGCGGGAAATTGCTGACGCCTCTTACAGATATCAGAAAGAACTTGATAACAAAGAGAAAATTGTAGTTGGTGTAAATGACTTTATAGAAGAAGACGAAAAAATTGATATTCCAATTCTTCAGATCTCAAAAGAAGTTGAAGAAAAACAAGTAAAAAGATTAAAAGAATTAAAAGCGTCAAGAAATAATGAAGATGTAAAAAATGCAATAAAATCTCTAAATAAAGCTGCAGCCGATGGTACAAATCTGATGCCGGTTGTACTTGATTGCGCAAGAAAATATGTCACTCTTGGCGAAATGTGCAATGAGCTTAAAGAGGTGTTTGGTGTTTACGAAGAACAGGCAGTATTTTAAATTATTAAATTCATTTAATAATTGTTCTAAGAATTTATTTTGAGGAGAATGCAAGTTCTCCTCTTTTTTTTGAAAATTTTAACTTTACAAAACCGGTTTCTTGAATAAAAATTATTTATACATTTTTTTGATATGCGTTTTTTCCTCGTTATTTTATCTCGGTACGGAATATTATTTCACAAACGGTCAGATGGGAGTACCTCTCGATGACACATGGATACACTTCAGGTTTGCGGATAATTTTTCCAATGGATACTTTTATCAATTCAATATTGGAGAATACACAGCCGGTACAACTTCTCCATTATATGTAATTGTTCTGGGATTGACAAGTTTTGTAATAAAAAATTACATAGTTAATTCAGTTTTACTCTCTTTCCTGTTCTATTTCTTTTCCTGTATTTTTATTTACAAATTATCCCTGATGCTCTTTAAATTAGATAAATCAGAATTTATAAATTTCAGCTCTTTAAAGATCTCGGCAGATAACTTTGCATTACTTATAGCCTTAGTTACAGCAATTACAGGAAGAGTCGTGTGGTCTGCCATGTCCGGGATGGAAACAACAATGTTCATGTTCTTTTCAATTCTTGGGGTATGCTATCATGTAAGAAATTTGTCCGAGAATAAATTTACTTTGATCCCGGTTATATTTTTTTCTGTTGCAACAGTCTCACGTCCGGAAGGGTTCTTACTATCAGGATTATATTTTTTTGATGTTATACTGGTTTCGTTTAATGAAAAAAAAATTAAAGAAATTTTTTTAAAATTTGTATTTGCAATATTCATTTTCTGTCTGATCACACTTCCTTATCTGATCTTTTCTTACAATATAAGCGGTCATTTTTTCCCAAACACCTTCAGAGGTCAGGGAGGCGGTACTGTATTTATACCTGATCTGACCTTTCTAAGAATTGCATTTACCCTTTTTTTCAGGGATAATTTGATCACGGGAATTATATTTGTTTTTGCTTTTGTTTTTTATTTGTCAAAGCTGAAATTTTATTTTTCAAAATTAAGGTATCTGAATTTGATTTTTCTCTGGATTTTAGTTCTTCCGCTGGTAATGTCAGTTCTGATTCCTAACTGGCGACATCACGTTAGATATTTGATTCCTTTGATCCCATTTATAAATTTAATTACAGTTTATCTCCTGTTTTATATTCTGAATTTAAAATTTATGGAATCAGTAAAAACTTTCTTTGTCGGATATAAAAGGCTGACTGCTGCAATATTACTCATGTCCCTTCCATATTTTCTTGTTTTTGCAGCTGCCCTTGGAAAGAATACGGATAATATTAATTCACAACAGGTTAAACTTGCAGGTTGGGTAAATGAAAATGTAAAAAAGGATGAAGTTATTGCAATTAACGACATAGGAGCCATCACATTTATAAACGGAAATAAAATAATTGACATGGCAGGACTAGTAACTCCGGAGATATTAAGATACAGGCAATACAATTGGGGCGATAATCTGGATTCAATAAATTATCTATTAAAGAAAAATAATGTTAGTTATATTATTATTTATGATCACTGGTTTAAAGAATATTTAGACAAATATGGATATCAAATGAATTACATCACAAGCGCTGTATTGGAAGAAAACACAATATGCGGGGGAAATGAAATGAAAGTATATAGAGTGGATTTCAGCAAATTTAAAAACGAAAATTTAGATAATTGAAAATACTGAAACTTTTTGAACTTATAAGACCTAAGCAATGGATAAAAAATTTGTTTGTGTTTGCTCCTATATTGTTTGCAGGTCAGCTTCTTAATTTCCCCCTATTATTTCAGAACATACTTGCATTCATTGCATTCTGCGGAGTCTCCAGCAGTGTCTATGTATTGAATGATATAATGGATGTAGAATCTGACAGGGCTCATAAGAAAAAAAGATACCGTCCTATTGCAGCAGGTGATGTATCAATTGCACAAGCAAAGATACTATTTGTGATCTTACTTATTTTTACTGCTGTTATTTGTTTCAACTTAAATTCTTTATTTTCATTTACCATTCTATTGTATTTTATAAATAATATAATATATACATTCAAAATAAAGAATGTTGTTCTGCTGGATGTATTTTCCATTTCAATGGGATTCATACTGAGAGTTATCGGTGGAGCGGTGGCTATCAATGTTGATGTTTCAAGCTGGATGATCATTACAACAATTTTCATTTCACTCTTTCTTGGTATCTCAAAAAGAAGAGCGGAGCTATCCGGACCTAATC
>JAGPCH010000189.1 GCA_018058125.1 Ignavibacteria bacterium
CATTTTGGAGGTTTTTATCTTGGAGTCTTCGAGACTTCGAGGCAAACCGAACGTTTTCGGACAGGCTGGAGTCCTCCCCTAAAATCTGCTTCTTATTGAAAATGTAAGCAGGGAGTGACTCTGCGGGGACAGAGATTTATTCTCTTGAGTTCTTATGTATTTCTTCCTGAACTACAACATCGGCGGAGTCCGGAAGAGCGCGAGACTCCGCCGGGGGTTGTCCCGCTATAAGACTGTTGTGATTCTGACGGAGGTAAATACTGACACGGTGTTTTTTTATCAGAAATGCACTTTTTGTGAAATATATTTCACTTTTTTAACTGATGATCTTTTTCACACTTTTTTGCGATACTTTCATTTCATTTTGCACGACATTCATTGAATTTTGCGTCACATGAATTGAATTTTGTGTCACCTTCACAGCATTTTGCACGACCTTCATTGAATTTTGTGTCACATAAATTGAATTTTGCGTCACCTTCACAGCATTTTGCACGACCTTCACATAGCTTCGCGCGACATGAATTGAATTTTGCGTCACATGAATTGAATTTTGTGTCACCTTCACAGCATTTTGCACGACCTTCACACTGTTTTGTGAGACATTTACTGAATTTTGTGTCAGTGATTTATTTCTTTGTGAGAGGTGCAGATTGCTTTGCACGAGGTGCAGATCGCTTTGCACGAGGTGCAGATCGCTTTGCACGAGGTGCAGATCGCTTTGCACGAAGTGAAGAGCGCTTTGCACGAGTTGAAGATCGCTTTGCACGAGGTGCACAGAGCTTCCAGGAAGTCAGAATATGCTTATGTCGGGTTGCTCAACTCTTGCTAAAAGTTGCATTTCACATTCCGCGAGATGCAGATCGCTTTGCACGAGGTGAAGATAGATTTGAACGAGGTGCGGATCACTTCCGTTGAGATTCAGATCGCATCCTTTTATATGCGCTACACTATGAGTAATTTTCAATGTTCAATGTTCAATGTTCAATGTTCAATGTTCAATGTTCAATGTTCAATGTTCAATGTTCAATGTTCAATGTTCAATGTTCAATGTACAATGTACAATGTTCAATGTTGCTAATATTAAATTCGAAGAGCATTGAAATCTGTAATCTGTAATTCGTAATTTGTAATTTGTAATTTGTAATTTGTAATTCGTAATTCGTAATTCGTTCCGCCGCGGCGGATTGTAATTTTCTGCGGGAGGGATTATTCCGGATCCTGTCTATAAAATTCATTGTAGATCTTTTCAATATTGGAATTCAGCAACTTTCCATTCTCAATATTTCCGATCAGAAAATCCCTGAAATTCTCACCTGAGTTTCCGAAGTTTTGTTCTTTCATTAAAGCGTATAATGCTATTGCCAGTACATGCATGCCGTCATCGCTTTGCTTCCATCTTACTTTTGCATCTATTGCAATTCCGAGCTTTTCATTTATGATCTGATCAAGCGCCTGAACACAATCCTCTTCTGTAAATCCTTCCAGTGAATTATACCCGAATGACGGATTGTGATTTAACACTTTATCCATGAAAAATTCTTCAGCTCTGAATTTCTCTATGCTTTCGATCAGCAGTGTGTCATTTTTAAGATCAAACGGCGGATGCATCATTTCATGTGTGGCTGTTCTGATTAGTATAGAAAATGGCCACGCAATGTCTGTGAGAAATCTTGTACCGGTGATTTTTATCCCGTGCGGCTGTGAATAGTAAAGTAGATATACCGTGATCTTGTTAGAAGATAGTTCAAATCCCAGATGATCTTCGACATTTCCAATTATGTTATACTGTAAGACTTCTTCCCTGAATTCCACTGCTCTGCTTTGAACTTTAGTATAAATATTCTCTTTCCAGTATATATCAAATTTTACTTCTATTAAAAATTCCAGAATGACCTTCAGATCATCTCTGACAGATTCAAACAATTCCCAGCTTTCATCTGAATAATACGGTGTCTCTTTGAAATTTGATTTTAGTTGTCCGGGATCTTCGAGAGTGCTCAGCATTTCAGGGATGGTCTCATCATCTGTAGCAGAAAAATACAAACATAACCATGCTGAGATTATTTTTCCGTTATCTTCTTTTATCTTTTTTCTCAGACCGGAAAGCGCCAGGGCAGCTTCGGGAGTGATCTTATCTTTAAACTTATCATACTCATTCTGATAATATTTAAGATAAAATTCATCACCGGTTAAAATATTTACAAAGCATAAAGCGTCATATTTAAATGAAGGTGTAAGTTCCCATTCAGTGGAATCCGAAGGTGTAAATCCTTTTGATGTTTTATTCATACTTAAGAAATAAAATAATATTAAGAAATAAAATTTCAATATTCCGATCTATAACTTTACTGCTTTCTTATATAAATTCAAATATTCTTTTGCAGATTGCTTCCATGAGAAATCTTCTTTCATTCCTCTGTCCATAATGGTCTTCCATACTTTTTTATCTTTATACATATTTATCGCTCTCTCGATAGTTGTGTAAAGTGCATACGCAGTGGAATCTTCAAACGAGAATCCATTCCCTTTTTCATCATATTCATGATAATCTTTTACGGTATCAGCAAGCCCGCCGGTTTTTCTGACGATAGGCACTGTTCCGTAATTAAGACTGTACATTTGATTTAAGCCGCATGGTTCATATAAAGAAGGCATCAGAAACATGTCACAGCCTGCTGTTATATAATGAGAAAGTCTGTTATTATACCCTATGTATGTATTAACTTTTTCGGGCATTAAATTTGCAAGTTCCTTAAAATAGTTTTCGGTTTTATCTTCACCGCTTCCGAGTACGATCAATTGAAACGGGAGGCGCATTAATTCTTCTGTTATGGGAAACATCAGATCAAATCCTTTCTGCCCGGCAAATCTGGAAATAATTCCTATAGTCGGAATATCCTCATTATATTCTATCCCTGCTTCCGAAAGTAATTCCTTCTTACATTTCAGCTTATTCTTAATTGTCTTTCTGTTATAATTGGCTGGAATGAATTTGTCATTTTTCGGACTCCATATATTAGTGTCTATTCCGTTTAAGACTCCGAACAAGGAATCTTTTCTCGTATCAAGCACACCTTCCATTCCGGCGCCGAATTCTTTTGTGCGGATCTCTTCGGAATAAGTGGGACTGACTGTTGTGATAATATCTGAATTGATAATCCCGGCTTTCAGAAAACAGAATGTGCCATCGAGTTCATACGGACCTTCCGGATAATAATCCTCATAAGACAGTCCGGCTTTACCGACAGATTCTTTTGAAAACCTGCCCTGATATCCGATGTTATGAATCGATAAAAGCGTCCTCGTATTTTCGAAAAGCTTATCCCATTTATAATTTGTCTTCAGATATACCGGTATCAAAGATGTCTGCCAGTCATTGCAATGAATAATATCCGGCGCCCATTTTAATCTTTGCAGAGTCTCCAATACTGCGACCTGAAAAAGAATAAATCTTTCATCTTCATCCGGATCATTTGTATATGGCATTTCCCTGTCATAGTATTGAGGACAATCAATAAAATAAACACTGACATCAGATTCAGGAAGCTTACTAATAAAAACGTTATATGAAAATTCCCTGTCACCTATATTGATTTGAATATCACTGAATTCTTCCAGCGGAATAATGTCATGAATTTCTTTCTGTATCTTTCCGTACAAAGGAAGAAATACTTTAACCTCGCAGTTTTCTTTTGCAATAGCTTTAGGCAAAGACCCAAGTACATCACCGAGCCCGCCTGTTTTTACAAAAGGAACGCATTCAGAAGCCGCAAATGCAATCTTCAGAAGAGGCTTCTCCTTACTCTTATCTATCTTTTTTACAGATGTTTTTTTTACAATTTTTTTGATCTTTTTGGGGGTGGTATTACTGCTGATTTTATTTTTTGTAACCATTCAAATTAAAAATTATTGAGAATTGTATTTTACAAATTTGACTAAAATTGTCTTCCGTTTATTTATTAATTTCACTGCCTTTTGAAGTCAAAACTTTTACGGCAGTGAAATCAAACATTTTAAATGTATTTGTACCTAATACCTAATACCTAATACCTAATACCTAATACCTAATACCTAATACCTAATACCTAATACCTAATACCTAATACCTAATACCTATAATTAAAACTTCGTCTCAATAATATACGGAATCATCTTTCTCCATGTAGGCCAGTCATGCGGAACGTCAAGTCCCCATAGCTCTGAATTGTTAGGTACATTCTTAGAATCCAGAATAGCTCCCAGTTCTTCAGTAGCCTGCGGTTTTTCATAATTTCCCTGCCCTGTTAATATATGAATGTGTTTGCTTTTTCTCATCTGATCAAGAATGGTCTGGTCTTCAAGATTCGGAAGGTAATGCATAGGTGAATTAAAATAACAATCCTCATCAAAGTATCCTTT
>JAGPCH010000190.1 GCA_018058125.1 Ignavibacteria bacterium
AGCCGTTGTATGGCGCGGACCTATGGCTTCGAGTGCGCTTAAACAATTCATGGCGGATGTGATTTGGGGAGATCTGGATTTTCTTCTGTTTGACATGCCTCCGGGTACAGGTGACATTCAGCTTACATTAAGTCAGACCATTCCTCTTACCGGAGCTTTAATTGTCACGACTCCGCAGGAGATCTCAATTGCCGATGCAAGAAAGGGTTACATCATGTTTGAAAAAGTGAACGTACCGACTCTGGGAATCATTGAGAATATGAGCTATTACATTAATCCTGACGGAAGCAAGGAGTTTATATTCGGAAAAGGCGGAGGAAGAAAAATGGCTGAAGAGTTCAAAGTGAATCTGCTAGGAGAGATACCTATCAATACAAAGATCAGAGCGGGCGGTGATGAAGGCAAGCCAGCTGTACTTACGGATAAAGATTCAGAAGATATGTTCGGTAAAATAAGTTCGGATATTATCAGAGAAATAAATATTAAAAACACAGAAAGAATAAACACACCCGATGTAGTAATTGAAATATAAGTTAAGATCTGTTTAATTAAAAAAAATTTTTATTATGAGAAAATATTTGTTAAGTATCCTTTTTGTAGCTTTACTTATTACAGGATGCGGATCCACGGGAGGGTCTGATTCCCCTGCAAATTCAATAAAAGATTTCGATAAAGCATTACAGGAACAAAATCCCGGAAAGGCGTGGAATTATCTCTCATCGGGATCGCAGAAAATGTATGATGATATTGCCAAGACAAGGAATCAGAGCGGGAAAGAATATTTTGAAAAGAGTTTTTCGAGTTCGGGTACAGTAGGAATGATGGGATCGGAGTTTGAAGTGGTAGAGGAAAAGAAAGAAGGTGACAGGGCAATTGTCGTTATCAAATTAAAAGATAACAGTAATTCAGAACTGTATTCAATAAAAGAGGGAGGAACTTGGAAACTTGATTATGCAAGGTACATGGAAGAAAATATGAAGAAAGTTGAATAAAATACAGTTCAGCAATGAGTGAGTTAAATATCGAAAATGTAGAATTTGTTCTTGAAAAGATCAGACCATATCTGAAGATTGACGGCGGGAATGTCGAATTGGTAAAGATAAAAAAAGATGAAGGTATTGTCGAAGTTTGTCTGACCGGCGCCTGTAAAGAATGTCCATTGAGAATGATGACATTAAGAGCAGGTATAGAAAGAGCGCTTATGAAAGAGATCCCTGATGTTAAAAGAATTGAATCTGTTGTAATGTAAGGGATAAATTTTATGAAAGCAGATTCTCAATTTTTCCAAGGTCTTTGAATTTGCAGCCGCCTACATCATATCCGAGAACCACTTCATTTTTTTCTTTTATTGCTTTGAAATAAATTTCAAGAATATCCTGATATTTCAATTCCAGTCCCAGCTTAAAGATCCTTCCCGAGATTATATGCACTCCGTTAAATGCAAACTGATTTACAGTCGGATCTATTTTTTTTGCTCTTCCTGTAAGTTTCATATCATTGTCAAATTCAAGATATCTTTTTGAGATCCTGTTCTGAACTGCAATAGTTGCAAGTGGATTTTTTGACTGATGATAAATGATCATTCTTTCAAAATCCATATTAGTTTCCACATCCACATTTATCACAAGAAAAAAATCCTCATTCCTGAAGAATTGCTCTGCATTTAAAATCCCGCCGCCGGTTCCGAGTATCTCTTCTTCGACTATTACATATCCGTCCACGCCGAATTTATTTTCCGTAAAGTATTCTATAATTTTATGCGAATGGTGATGAGCATTTACAACAATTTCATCCACTCCGAGCTTTTTCAGTAATTCTATCTGATAGCTTATCATAGGCTTGTTTCTGTACTTAACAAGTGCTTTTGGTATCTTTGTCGTATAATGTTTTAACCTTGTGCCAAATCCGGCAGACAGTATCATTGCTTTCATAGGTTCACAATATTAAAAAAAAAACCAATAATTAAAATACATTCAGTTAAACATTTTTTTTAAATTTTTAAGAATGACAATTAAAAAGAAGTGAAGTTTTAAACCCAATAAAATCATTTTATCTTTTGAAAAAATTATACTTAAGCAATTAGATTTAAATTTAAACATTTAATAAATATTTTTGACGACAATTTCTCAAATACAATAATCAGGAAATGGGTTTTAGCAATTATTTTAAAAGGTTCGGTGATTATCTTAAAAGAAAAGATACTTTAAAATATAAATATTATAAATTTACTCAAAAGCATTCCAAGGTCAGGGAAGATTCACCTCTAATAATTGTCTGGGAAATGGGAGGATTCGGCGACATAATGAAGAAGAATGCTATGATCGCCGGAGCGTTGAAAATCCGAGGTTATAAGACACATTTTATTATCTGTGACGGTACACCCGAAGCCTGTATTCAGAGAGGTCTTGAAAAAAAGGAAGAGCTGAGTGAATGGACGGACAAATGTCCTAAGTGTCTCTCAATCATGAAATATGTATCCGGTCTTTACAATGTAGATTATTCGCTTGCAGGAGATTTCATATCAGAGGAAAAGAAGAAAGAGTTTCTTGATCTATCTCTTTCGATCGAACTAAATGGAATATTTCATTATAAATATCTGGGTGTAGATGTAGGTATGCTGGCATGGAGCTCTGTCATCAGATACATGAAAGGATTTATTATAGAGAAAAAAGATCTGAAAAAAGAAGATGAGATCATTTTCAGAAAATATTTTTACGCAGGACTTATAAATACTTATATTGCCGAAGAGGTGATAAAAAAATTCAAGCCGGTGAGTATCTACGGTTCGCACGGAGTATATGTTGATTTTTCACCGCCAATACTTCTTGCATATCTTAAAGGCATTAAAGCAATAATATGGTCAAGCGGTTTCAGGGATTTCCTGCATTATTTTACCGTTCCGAAAAAGCCCAACAAGCTTGAATTCCGGGGTATCACCGAACCCGAATGGCAGAAGAGAAAAAATACTCCACTTACAGAAGAAGAAAACAAAACTCTTGATCTCTATATTCATCACAGATTTAACAAAGGCAATAAAAGAGATTTTCTGAATGTGACTCTTCCGGAAGATCCCGAAGATCTGCGAAAAAAACTGGGTTTTGATAACGGAAAGAAGGTCGCATGTCTTTTTTGTCACGTAAGCTGGGATCTTTCGTTTGATCTTTCGACAATGGTCTTTGATAATGCCAATCAGTGGCTGAGCGAATCACTCGAAACGATATTTGAAGTAAAAGATGTGAACTGGATAGTAAGGGTACATCCGGGTGAAAAAGTCTCCGGCAGTCTCTTTACCAATGATGATTTTATAAAAGAAAAATTTAAAAATATTCCCGATCATGTGAAAATATTATGGTCGGATTCCGAAATTAACTCTCTCGGTCTTTATAAATTAATAGATGTCGGAGTTACTTTATTCGGTACGATGGGAGCCGAACTGCCTGTTCTCGGAAAACCAATAATATCCGGCGGCGAGGCGCATTTTTCCGGCAAAGGTTTTACTATAGATGCAAAGACAAAGGATGAATATTTTGATCTGATGAAAAATGCAGCTTCGATCGAAAGACCTGATCCTAAACAGATAACACTTGCGAGACAATATGCATATTCTTATTTCATACAGCGTCAGATCCCTATCAGTATTGTCAATAAAACCGAAGGACATTTTGGTAATATTGATGTAAATAAATTAAATGATCTGCTTCCCGGAAATAACATTATTATTGATGCGATCTGCAACAGTATAATAAATGGAAAAGACGTAATACTTGATGAAAAAATGGTGAAGGAAGTGGAGATAGGAAAGTAATGTATAAAATTATAATATTTAAATCGGATTATTTTTTAGCTAAATTGCACATTATAAAAATAATATTAGAAGAAGTTCCCCATAATGAATAAAGGTTTGAGAACTATTTCAATCATAATCCCCACCTTTAACAGAGCAAAAATTCTTGACATTACACTTGAAAGTTGTGTTAATCAATCTTATCCCAAAGATCTATTTGAAATAATTGTAGTGGATAATAACTCCAATGACGATACGAAAAAGGTAGTCGAAAATTGGAAAGACAGATCCGAAGTACCTGTAAAATATATTTTTGAGAAAAAACAGGGAGCTCATATAGCGCGAAATTCCGCTGCCAAGCTGTCTGAAAGCGAGATACTGTATTTTACTGATGATGATATGATCGCAGATAAGGATCTTCTTATCAATATTGTAAAACCATTTGATCTGGATTATAATGTCGCCATTGTCGGCGGGAAAGTTTTGCCTAAATGGGAATTTGATCCTCCCGAATGGCTTTTGAAATATTTCAAGAACGGCTCGCTCAGTCTTATTGAAAAAACTGAAAAGCTGATCATTGCTTCTTATGATATGGGTATATAC
>JAGPCH010000191.1 GCA_018058125.1 Ignavibacteria bacterium
GATAAATTTTTAGAGGAAGCGAGAGAGATAGATGTAGATGCGATTTGCGACGGTAAAGATGTTTACATTGCGGGGATAATGCAGCACATAGAAGAGGCAGGGATCCATTCCGGCGATAGCACTTCAATTCTCCCTCCGATATCCATTAATAATAAAAATCTGAAACAGATAAAAGACTATACAAAGAAACTTGCACTCGGACTCAAAGTAATAGGTCTTATAAATATACAGTTCGCAATAAAAGATAATATAGTATATGTACTCGAGGCAAACCCGAGAGCTTCACGGACAGTGCCTTTTGTGAGCAAGACAACCGGCATTCCTGTCATTACAATTGCTGCAAAAGTCATCGCAGGTAAAAAATTAAAGGATTTTAAATTAAGGAGTTTTGAAGATATAAAATATATAGGTGTAAAAGAATCTATATTCCCTTTTCAGAAATTCCCGAAAGTAAAAATGTTTCTCGGACCCGAGATGAGATCAACAGGTGAAGTAATGGGAATTGCAGAAACATTCGGCGAAGCTTTGGCAAAGGCTCAGGAGTCAACCGGGACGCCGGTACCGATATCAGGGAATATTTTTATTAGTGTAAATGAAAATGATAAAAAGCCGAAGACGCTGGATCTAATAAGAAAATATACGGATCTTGGTTTTGGAATTATCGCAACGGCAGGAACATCTAAATTTCTAACGGATAATGGAATTGAATCAGAGCCTGTGTTTAAAGTAAATGAAGGCAGACCAAACGTAGTTGACCTGATGAAGAACGGAGAGATCCAGATAGTGATCAACACTCCGCTCGGTTCCGAGTCAAGATTTGATGAATATGCGATCGGATGGGCGGCAGTCGAACAGAAAATTCCTTTCATAACAACACTCTCGGCTGCAAGTTCTTTTGCAGAGGGAATCTCAAAAATCAAGGAAGGCAAGACCAGTGTTAAGAGTTTGCAGGAATATTACAAATGATCATTTATTTACCTGAAACTCAAATGTATACAATCATTAACAAAAATTGATAAATTAATAGGTAGTTAAATTTTTCTTTTATAGTTATTTTCACGCAATTAAAACCCCAAACAATTAATTATGGATCTGGAAAAAGTAAAGAGCAGCTATAAATGGGACCCCTTGGGCGGTGACTATTCAAAGAGTTATGTTTCATATGAAAGGAAAGAAATAAAAAGGAAGCAGTTAAGATCTTCATTACTTACTACATTAGTTATAGTCGTACTGGTAGTAGTAGTAATAGTTTTATTTGCAAAGTTTATATAATTATATAATTATTTAATCAGAGTAAGGTCTTAGAATTACAGGTAAGAGCAAATTCAATAAAACTTATTTACAATAAGTTAAAACTGAAAACTAATTCCTCCCACAGGAAAAAAAGCCCACTGATAAATAGTCGATAATTCTTTGTAATCTTCATTCCAGTAATAGGCGTAAATGTTTTGTCTGTCGAACACATTCTGAAGTTCGAGATAAGCAGTAATAATTCCTACGGCAATAAATATTTCATTTCAAAATCAGATTATCCGGTTACAACCAAACAGTGCAATTACAAAAATTAAGCTTAATAAATATTTTGATTTAAGAATCATAGCTTTGTTTTTTATTTAAGTCCGGGAATAGTTATAGTACTTTTTACTTCTCCAGTCGGAGTCTCCACTGCTTTAACGTATGACTCCGGTCGGATGTAAGCAGACTCTAAAATTGAACTTTGTAATTGCTTCTTATCCATTAATCGTTTTCTTATTTTGACAATTGTTCTACCAACTGATGCAGCTTATCAGCTAATACTTTTTTACTTATGAGTTTAGTTTCATAGTCTGCGATCATTGCAGACGAAGTGTTTCTCGCCATGGAATATTCTACTACTTCTGTATCTTTACCTTTACAAAGCAATATACCAATGCTTGGATTTTCATTCGGACGTCTTACATCCCGGTCAAGCGCTTCCAGATAAAAATTAAGCTTACCCAGAAACTCAGGCTTAAATTCTTCGATCTTTAATTCGAATAATACGAGGCATTGCAGGTCCCGGTGATAGAAAAGCAGATCAGTATAGTAATCTTTATTGCCAACCTGTAAACGAAACTGATTGCCCATGTATGTAAATCCTTTGCCTATTTCAATAATGAACTTTTGAAGATTTTTAATCAGTGCTTTTTCGAGATCGATCTCGGAGTGTATTTCAGGGAGATCAAGAAATTCGAAGATGTAAGGGTCTTTGAAAAGATTTTGCGGTAATTGTGTCCGCAGTGCGGACACAATTGGGTTTGAAAGCATTACTCTTTCAAATTGTGCAGAATTTAATGCTCTTTCTAATTCACGAGTGCTGTATTTTTCCTTTATAGCAATTAGCAAGTAATAGAATTTTTCCTCAGCTGTTTTTGTCTTTGAAAGAATTAAGCGATGATTAGTCCACGTAATTTGGGTCAACACTGTTGTTACAAACTTATCTTTAAGTAGTTCAATATCCGTTAATTGTGTCCCTGCTGCGGACACTTTTTTGCTTTTTAATTTTGATTCTTTTAATTGTGTCGGTAGTGACGACACTTTTGCTTCCTCTTTGCTTAAGTCAAAATATGCTTCCAATTGTGTCGTCAGTGATGATACAAATTCAGAGTCCGAATAAGTTTCATAAAACTGCTTCATTCGATAAAGTCCTCTGCGGTTAAATCCGGATAAAGCAGGCATTTTAGTTCTAATATATTTTGCCAGTTCATCTACGGTTCCCTCTCCCCAAATACCTTCAGCTACTTTCAATGAAACTATCTCGCCGACTTTAAAATAAAGCAATACCAGCTCTACATTTACTTTACTGAAAGCACGGTTTCTGGCTTCATCAATGAGCCGGATAATATTCTCAAACTCAGAAATATTTCCTTTATTTAGTTTACTCATTAAGTTAATCAGTTAATCAATAAAAATTTACTACCCCCCGTCGGAGTCTCCTCAGCTTTATCGTGGGACTCAGACGATGTGACACCACATCCCAATAGATCCGGGAATCTTCCCAAGAAGTTGCTTCGGCTGAGTCCGAAGAGCACGAGACTCTGTCGGGGGAGAAAAACTTATTTACAATTAGTTAAAACTGAAAACTAATTCCTCCCACAGGAAAAAAAGCCCACTGATAAATAGTCGATAATTCTTTGTAATCTTCATTCCAGTAATAGGCGTAAATGTTTTGTCTGTCGAACACATTCTGAAGTTCGAGATAAGCAGTTATATTGGATTTCTGAAAATCAAACTTCTTATCCACTCGCACATCCACTCTCATATAATATGGATATCTCGCACTGTTAAAATCGTCCGTTGCAAACACGGCACGGTTTACCTGTTTGGATGCCTGTTCGTTGATCGGGGTGTAAGGTCTTCCGCCGGAGTATTTGAATTTTATACCTGCAAGCCAGCCATCATTGAACTGATATCCGGCTATAAGCGTAACCTGATTTCCCGGATCGAATGCGCCGGGTTTATTATTTCCTGCAAGAGCAGTGAAACTTGAATTAATATATGAGTAATTCAGCATTCCATACAATCCATTACCGGAAAGCTTTTTGTGAATTGAAATATCTATTCCATTAACATATCCATATCCTGCACTTGAAGCCTGCCCGACAATGTTAGGTCCAAACTCCGCGCCACCATCTATAAGTATATAAGTCGGAATATCTATCCAGACAGGATAGTCATCATATTTTTTATAATAAACTTCTATGTTCGCTTTGATGTCACTTGCAAAAAAATGTTCTATGCCGGCAATGTAATGAATGCTTTGGATATTATTTAAGAGATTATTCGCCGGACTGGAAACAAGCCAGATATATTCCGGAGACTGATGATAGATTCCCCAGGCAAAGTTCAGAGAAGTAACTGGATTTACATTTACTGAAAGACCTACTCTCGGTGAGAAATATGTTTGATTACTTATGTATTCAAAATAATCCACTCTGAATCCGGTATTCAAATTTATCCTGTCATTAAAAAATTTAGAAGTAAGATTTGCGTGCATAAAAAGTTTAGAAGTCCGGATATCAACATTTGCATTGATGGTATCATAAACATAACCTGCAGCGTTTGTATCGCCTTTGAGATACAGGATATTATTTATATTCGCATATTTTCCGCCGACACCGGTGTTGAGAATATAAGATTGGGAAAGCTGATATTTAAGATCAGTGTACAAACCTGTTTCTTTATTTACCGCTTCATTAAGAAATCTGATCTCTGCGGTCTGACCTTCGATCTGTTTTACATAATAATCAGTAACGTTGTAAGCCAGGACAGTTTGTAAAAATCCTTTGCGGAAAAGTTTTTTATAATTTATACCTGTAGCATAAGTGTTTTGATTTGAGTTGGAGTTGCCGTAAGGATTATCT